>NZ_PYWN01000148.1 GCF_003049505.1 Metasolibacillus meyeri | reverse complement strand
TAGTTTATCTGCGGTTTTCTCGAGATATCTGCGCTTTCTCATGATTTATTTGCGACTTTCCTGAGATGTCTTCTTAATTTATTGCTCAATATAATTAAATTTCTTTCTTCATAAAAAAAGCATGGGGATATCGGGAAGATACCGATATCCTCATGCCTTATTATTTACATGCTTCAATAAATGCTTTAAAAAGTTTAATAGAATGCTCATCACCGAACGGGGCCATTGCTTCTGGATGCCATTGAACACCAATACAAAATGGGTGGTCGCTATGTTCAACCGCCTCATTAATACCATCTGCTGCAATACCAGCTGTGACTAAACCTTCCCCTAACTGATCAATTGCTTGATGGTGAAAGGAGTTCGTTCGAATTTGCTGTACATCCAAAATTGCACCCAGCTTTTGTCCAGTGATTTTGACAGTATGTGTCGCCACATCTCTCATAGATGCTTGTGCATGGGCAAATGATTGCTCCCATTGTGCTGGAATATCTTGAATTAATGTGCCACCAAATGCGATATTCAACACTTGATGTCCACGGCATATTGCCAGTATGGGCATTTGCCTGTTAAAAGCACTTTGCAAAATTTCTAAATCGCTGTTGTCTCGTTTCGTATGGAACATGCCAAGCTTGTGATGTGGCTCTTGCCCATATAAATATGGGTCTACATCATGCCCACCAATTAATAGTAAACCATCTACTTTATTTAATACAGCCTCAGCATCTGGAGCAGCAAGATGCGGGATGCATAAAGGGATTCCTCCTGCAAGCTCTACGGACTGTATGTATGTTTCATTAATTTCTAGCTTCTTATCTCCTGTATGCATGGTAACTGCGATAATTGGCTTCATCAATATTCCTCCTTCTTACATAGCCATTAGTATTATCTTATGCCACTTATTTGTAGCAAGCAATGAAATTTTTAGATAATTCTAAAATAGCTATTTGGAAAACAGTATGTTCGCCTGCTTTCCAAATAGCTTCTAAAATAAGCGCATATACCATTCCATCATCTGTGTGCCATAAAAGTAAATAATAATGGCCGCAAGTGCAATGGATGGACCAAATGGAATTGGCGTTTTACGATCTTTTTTACGTATTTTAAGTTGAACAATGCCGACAATCATACCGATAGCTGCTGCTAAAAAGAGCGTGAGTAAGGTATTGACTGTACCAAGTACAAGACCAAGCAGAAGAAATAATTTAATATCGCCTCCGCCCATGCCCCCCTTAGATACAACAGCAATAAGCAACAATAGCCCAAAGCCGATCGCTGCACCTAACAAGCTATCCCACCATGGTTGTAATGGTGATAACACTCGTCCAATAATCAGTAAAGGCAAAAAGAATAATAAAACCTTATCTGGTATTAACATATAAGCAATATCGGAAACCGTAATAATTATTAACAGCGAAATGAAAAGCAATGCAATAAATAATTCTAATGAAAAGCCAAACCACCAATAAGAAAAGGCGAAAAGCAGTCCTGTGAAAAGTTCCATTATCATATATATTGGGGAAATGCGCACTTTACATATGCGACATTTCCCGCGCAATAAAATATAAGATACAACAGGAACTAAATCTAACACTGTTAATTGGCGCTTGCAGCTTGTACAATGTGAGCCCGGAAAAACAATCGATTCCTTTTTCGGTACGCGCAAGCCAACAACATTATAGAAAGAGCCAAGCACAAGCCCTATTATAAAGAAAAAAGCTGTATATGTGATGGTCATTATTTATTCACCTTCATAATAAAATGTTGTGGCCTGAATTTTAGCGGAAATCGTTTTAGGAGGACCTTCGGCAACTAAATCTTCCTCTCCTGGTACGCGCAAATCAATTTGATCTATGCGAACGGTACGCTCTAAAGATTCTAGTTCTTTCACAAACATCGTCATCCTCGTCTCACTCATCGCCTCAAAATCAATAGTGAATGTTACCATTTGCAACGCAGTAGGTAATGATTCTTTAGCAATTGAAGAAGTTGGTAGCTCCTCTTGATTAGCATTTGATTCACTATTTGCAGCTGCTGTGTCTGGATCTTGTAATCCTGATTCACTTACTAAAGCATCGTAATTATTAAATTGTACGCCTGTTATTTTTGAGGCTGATAACAATTCAATTTCTTCCATATTTAATAATAATGTCACAATATCTTTATTCTGTGGTACTTTCTTTTGCAAAGCAAAAAGATTTTCTGGCACTTGGCTTTCTTCACTTTTCTTCACAGCAATTTGTGATTGTAAATGCGTGATTTCTTGCTGTAAAGACGAGACAGTATCTTGCAGACGCTTTGCATCATCCTTCTTCGGTAAAACAAAATAATAATAGCTAACGAATAATAAAAGCATGACAAGAACCGTTAATAAAATTGGGGCTGAATTTTTATTGCTTAGCATGCTGTGCACCCCCAGTGGCTAAATAAATTTCATTAATATAAAGTTCAATTTGCACAGAATAACGTGATATTGTACTAAAATCTACTTCATTTTCTTTAATATCATTATTTGGGTCCACTTCAAAATCCTTTACAGTCCCAAGCTGAACATCGTTAAAATATTCACTGTGCTCTAGTAATGCCACGTATTTCGAAATATCCGTAAATGTTTCAAAATCAGCCTGCACGATTACTTTTTGTTGATCAAAAGTATAATTGCGTAAATAGCTATTCGCTAACAGTAGTGTACGGATTTCATCCATCAATGGTGAAACAGGATACGAAACTTTCTCAACAAAGGCTACTGCTTGTTGTATGGAACCGGTGTTGTTTGCTAACAGTGCATCATACTCACTTTGTAGCCGATCTTTCTGTGCTTGCAATGTTTGCTGTTCATTCGTCAGCTTTGTTACTTCGCTTTTTGCTGAGAAAAACTGCCATATAATGAAGCTTAAAATGAGCAATGCGACAATTGCTAAAATGCTATAAAAAATTTTAAAGTTGGATTCGCTTCTACTGACATGAGGTAATAGATTTATATCTGGAATCATGCGTCTACCTCCTTTAAAGCAAGTCCTATCAGTGCTGCATTTTTCGCTTTCATATTCGGATAATGCTGACCAATCAGACGATCATCTACTATTTTCATCGCTACAGGTAAATTTTCCGTAATGAGCTGGCCAATTGTAGAAAGCCACGGATTGTCACCCATAATAATAATTTCATCAATCATTTTTTCCCCTTTATGTAGGGAGAATCTAAAGAAATTCATGATGCGATCAAGCTCCATCACACGGTCAATTAGAAGCATTCGATAATCTTCTTCCTCACCGCTATATGAAAATGTTACTTCATTTTGGCTATCCGCCACCCCATGCCATTTCGCTAAATCTGTATCGATTGTTTGAAAGCGTAAAAAATCTACATGACCATCAGAATAAATACAAATCGTTAATTCGTTAATCGACCAATTCGTCACCATATATGTTTTATCATTTTGTAATTGCCCTAATTTTTCAAGCAATCTTAAATTGCATAATGCGCGAATATCCACTACTTCTGGCGTAAGTGCTACATCTAGCAGCAAATTGACAAGCTTCGTCACTTCCTCCGAAGGTGCTGCAAACAAAGTAGCTTGTCCATCCCCTTCAACAGGATCGTACACATCGATTAATGGCTCATGAAACGGCAAATGCACCGTTCGTCCAAGCTCCATTTGCACAAAGGGTTTTAATTTATTGTCTGCAATATCATCTGGATGCTCAAACGTCTTTAATAAAACCGATGTATCAGGTACAAATGTACGAATCAGCTGCTTCTTCCCACCGAATACTGCTACATGGTCTTTCATCAGTTTAAATAAAGCAACTTCATCTACAATAACGCCATCCTGTACAATTCCTTGTGCAAGCAAAATATCATGCGTTTCCCATTGAGATGGTTGCTCACCTTTCTTTACGAGCACGCGCAGTATGTAATCATTTAATTCGATAGCTACATGTGATTTCTTTTTAAATTTGAACATATGTGCAGCTCCTTTTTCTTCATTCTATGCTAAGACTATTAAACTTCAATGCATGCATCAATTAATCCTTCAATGGAACACCTAAGCTATTGCTAGGTTAGGTGTTCTTTGAGGGGTTAATTATGGTGTTGAACCACCATAATTAGTACTATCAATTGTAATTACACCTTTAGATACTCTTGCGCTGTTTAATTTGTCTTGTGTTAAATCACTGAATGTTACACCAGATACTCCATTAACATCTGCTGTAAAAGTAATTTTGTTTGGAGACTCCTTTTTAACTGTAAATGTTATAATCTTTCCTTTAGATTCAATAAAGTCATCTAATCCTGCTGTTTCTGAACCAGAAGTATTAGTAAATGTATCTTCACCTGGGTTGTCTGTAAAGTACAATTGTGCACCACTCATAATATTTGTTGCGTCTGCAATAATTGCTTTTGAACGGCTATTTTCAATAATATTCCCAATCGCAGGAACCGCAATCGCAGCCACAATCGCTAAAATCACGATTACCGCTAATAGCTCAATAAGCGTTAAACCTTTCTCGTTTTTAATGCGTTTTTTCATAGTTTTAAACATAGAAATTCCTCCTTGTTTTTTGTAATGTTTTTGTTTGTTGCACTTTTGCTCGGACGTTTGCTGCATATACTCTCACCTCCTTGCAAAACGCCCTAAGATTTTTTACATTTGCTCGTAAAGACTGAACATCGGCATAAAGATAGCTGCTACGATAATTCCTACTGCTGCTGCTAATAGGACAATCATCAGTGGTTCAATTAGCGATTTTAATGTGTCGACGGAACGGTCCACTTCTGCCTCGTAAAAGTCGGCAATTTTTTCGAGCATCATATCGAGTGAGCCTGTCGTTTCACCAATTTGGGTCATGCTCGTTACCATCGGTGGAAAAATCCAGCTTTGCTCTAAAGGCTCTGATAATGTACTACCGCGTTCAAGGCTCGCTCTCGCATCGAGCATGACTTTTCCGATCACTGGGTTGCCGCTGACCTTTTCTGAAATCGTTAACGCTTGTAAAATGGGCACTGCTGCCGTAAATAATGAAGATAATGTACGCATTAAGCGTGCGATTGCTGTTTTTTGTAGCAACGGTCCAAACAATGGCATTTTCAGCAGCATGTAATGCACTGTAAAATGGAATTGCTTATTATTTTTCAATAAATAATAAAATATACCAATTAAAACAAATATTACGACGAGCACAAGCCACCAAAACTTTTGTAGCCATACGCTGAAGGCAACTGTTATGACGGTAATCGGTGGTAGCTCTGCTCCCATTTCCTCAAACGATGTCACAAAACTTGGTACAATGACGATTAATAAAAATGCGACAACGACGATAATTAACACTGTTAACACAGCTGGATATGCTAATGTCGATTGCACTTTCTTTTTCAAGTTGTACTGCTTTTCAAACATATTGGCTAAACGTTCTAGCGTGCTGTCGATATTACCCGTCGCTTCTCCAGAGCGCATCATATTGACAAAGAGTTCTGGAAATGCTTTTGGGTGCTTCGCTACTGCTTGGGAAAAAGCAATCCCTGAGCGCACATCATCCTCTACTTGCTCTAGCGCTTTTTTTAAAGGCTTGGATGTCGATTGGCGAGCTAAAATATTGGTTGCCTCAACAATCGAGACGCCTGCACGAATCAATGTTGCAAACTGCCGACAATAAATAACGAAGTCTTGATTTTTCACTTTATTGCCAAGGTTAATTTCCATATGCATTAAGCTGTTTGATTCACTAATCTCACGTGGATTAATTCCCCGCTCACGCAATTTCGCAATCGCCGCGCTTTGACTTGCTGCTTCAATTGTGCCCTTTTTCGTCACACCAGCTGTTGTGCGACCTGTATACTTAAAAACCGTCAAATGTATTCACCTACATTCATATACGGGCGTGCATCCTCCAACGAAATTTGACCAGCGGACACAAGCCCTTGGATTGATGTTTCCAGTGTATGCATGCCGAGCGCTCGATTTGTCTGCATGACGCTCGGAATTTGATGAATTTTCTCATTGCGTATTAAATTTGTCACAGCTGGTATTGCCACAAGTATTTCCGTCGCAGCTACACGCCCCTTTTTGCCTTTTCGTACGAACAAACGCTGTGAAATAATGCCTTGTAAAACATTCGCTAACTGAATGCGGATTTGCCCCTGTTGATGTGGTGGAAATACGTCGATAATACGGTCAATTGTCGTTGGTGCACTCGATGTATGGAGCGTTCCAAAAACAAGATGCCCTGTTTCTGCCGCTGTAATCGCTGTAGAAATTGTTTCTAAATCACGCATCTCCCCCACTAAAATAATGTCAGGATCTTGACGTAGCGATGCGCGTAAACCATTCGCAAAGCTTTCTGTATCAACGCCAACCTCACGCTGGTTGACAACCGACTTTTTATGCGTATGCAAATATTCAATCGGGTCCTCTAGTGTGATAATGTGCCTCGCTTTATTTGTGTTAATATAATCAATCATTGCAGCTAATGTCGTTGACTTACCAGAGCCTGTAGGTCCTGTTACTAAAATTAAACCTTGTGGCTTGTCTGCTAAATCAAATAATACATTTGGCATATTCAAGGAATCGATTGTCGGTATTTCACTTGAAATTAAACGGGCGGCCACGGCACTTGCATTGCGTTGATGATAAGCATTCACACGGAAACGGCATAGGCTGTCTAACGAATAATTAAAGTCCGTTTCGCCTTTGTCCTCATATTCCTGCATTTTATGGCTTGGCAACAGTTCATGCACCATTGTTTTTAACAATTCATGTGTGACGATTTCATCACCATAAGGCGCTAGTTTACCGTCAATTCGATACATTGGTGGAATACCAACCGTTAAATGTAAATCAGATGCTTTTTGCTCATAGGCATACATTAATAGCTCTCGAATTGAATGTGTCATCATATCACCTCCCTTACTCTACAGTTGCTACACGTAGCACTTCCTCAGTCGTTGTTACACCTTCTAACACTTTCAGTAAACCATCCTGTAAAAGCGTATAATAGCCTTTTTGTTTCATATATTTCGAAATTTCCCCAACATTATGACTATTAATAATTAATTCCTTCAACTGACGGTCAATTGGTAGAAGCTCATGAATCGCCATACGTCCACGATAGCCAGTATTATTGCAGGATGGACAGCCGCGACCTCGCGTTACAGTTGCTACAGTGAAACCATTTTCTTCAAAAATTGCTTTTTCACGTACTGTCGCCTCAACCGTTTGTTTACAATCGCGGCATACTCTACGCACTAAACGCTGTGCCATCACTCCTACTAATGAAGAAGAGATTAAAAACGGCTCAATGCCCATATCCTTCAAACGGGAAATCGACTCTACAGCACTGTTCGTATGCAACGTACTTAACACAAGATGCCCTGTTAAAGACGCGCGTACCGCAATCTGTGCTGTTTCAAAATCTCGAATTTCCCCAATCATGACAATATCAGGGTCTTGACGTAAAATGGAGCGAAGCCCTGCCGCAAACGTAAGCCCTACTTCTTCCTTTACTTGCACTTGGTTAATACCTGCTAACTGATACTCGACAGGGTCCTCTACTGTAATAATATTGACCGCTTCATCATTTAAGTTGGAAAGCGCCGCATATAAAGTACTCGACTTTCCTGAGCCTGTAGGTCCTGTAATTAAAACAATGCCGTTTGGACGTTGAATCATCGAGCGGAAAAGCACTTCATTTTGCTCTGTAAAGCCGATTTGATCAATATCGGTTGGCGCATTGCTTAAATCGAGTAAACGCATAACAATTTTCTCACCGTAAATGCCTGGCAATGTCGATAAACGAATATCAACAGGCTTAAAATTCACTTGAATTTTAATACGACCGTCCTGTGGAATGCGATTTTCAGTAATATTTAAATTGCCCATAATTTTAATACGTGCTGTAATAATATTTTGCATATGCTTTGGTAAAGAACGCTCTGTTCGTAAGACGCCATCTACACGATACCGCACTCGAAATTCGGTTTCATGTGGGTCAAAGTGAATATCTGAAGCGCGCTGTGCAACACCGTTCGCGATAATTTGGTTAACAAGACGTACAATAGGTGAATCATCATCCGTAATTTCCTGCTGTGTATCCGTACGCGTTGCCGCATCACCTAAATCTGATAAGGCCGCCTCCATCGATTCCTGTAAATCATAATATTTCGTAATTGTCCGATAAAGATCATCTTTTGCTGCGATACTCACTTCAATTTGACAGCCTGTCGCCATGCGGACCTCTTCAATCGCAAAATAATCCATCGGGTCTGCCATCGCGATAAACAATTTATTTTTGTCGCGGCGAATCGGCATAATGCTTGCTCGTTTCGCTAACTCAACAGGCACAAGCTTAATCAATTCTGGCTCAATCGCATATTGATTTAAATGAATATGTGGTATACCTAACTGAAATTCAAGTACTTCAATCAATTGCTGCTCTGTTAAAATATTTTCTTGAATAAGAAAATCTCCTAGCTTTTCGCCTCGATTTTTCGTCTCAAGTGCATGTTGCAATTGCTCATCTGTAATAACACCTGCTTCAATTAGTAAGTCCCCAAGTCGCTTTCTTGTGGTTCCTTTCATATCACGCTTCATCCTCCTTCTAAGGCGTAATTAAATTGCCTCCCTTATCGTAGTAACTACCTTTCGGCAAATCTTTTTCATCCTTTGGCAATGGTGGGAATTTTGGTTGTGTCCCCACCTCATAATCAGCTAAACCATCACCGTTTAAATCAAGCTGCGGTTTATTTGTCAAAGGTTGATCCTGTGACCCGCTCACTTCAGCCTCGGATTCCTTAGAAGATTTTAAAACGACGCGATGTGTTGGCGCATAGTAATCTTTGCTAATGAGTTCCCCTTCTGGCTCTTCTGCGCTATAACGCATCACAGAAACGCGCAAACCTGCTCGTCCTTCCTCAATCAATTGCTCGCTACCCGCAGGCAAATCTTTCGAGTACCTTATAATCACACGTGGAAAAATTTCATAATCACGCGTTACTTGAATACCTACATTTTGTTTATTCGCTGGACTATAGGCTTCAGTTTTTAAATTGCCAGCTTCCACCGTAAACTTTAATTGCATCACATAATCCATCGTATTTAAAAACTTTAAATCCTTTGAGCCGTTGCGTGTAATCGTTGCTTCAATTCCCGGCTCTAAATAAGAAGGAATACTATTTTGCGATGCCCGTTCATAAATTTCGCTATTCGTTTTGAGTGCAATACTATAAAGCATCGATGCGACAAAATCCAATGTCTCATTATTCGCTCGATCTATCTCTGTACCTAATGCTGCCACTAATGAAAACACTTGCCCTGGATTGACAGCTTGCTCATTTAATACGGTCACTAAATTTGATAAACCAGCCACATTATCTGGAATAGGCTGAATTTCTAAAGCAATTCGCTCATAATCTAGTACATTCATATTTTTTACATCGGCTTCTATTTCATGAGATGCTAAATTAGCAGCCTGTGCTAATACTTTCTTATAAGTAGAATCTGTTTCCCACACCTTCACCTTTTCAATTTCTACTTTTAATAGCTCGCTATCTGCTATTTGCAACGGCAACTGCACGACACGTTTTGACTTCCAAAATGTAAGCCACGACCTTTTCGTCATTTGCTCATATGTTGCCATTGTGCCATCTATGTCAAATTGAATAGCGGCTGCCTGTAAGTTAATCGTTACACCTGCACCAGATACGGTTATCGGTTCACTTGTCCATTGATTGATAGCTTCCTGCACCTTTGCTTTCATGCTTTCAGATTTTAAACCATCAACTACTATTCCCCCGATTGTTGATTGCCCATTTTCCGAATTGGCATATGATAAGTTCGTAGGATATACAATATGAACAAAAACAACTAACAAAATAGCAAACAAGCATACTTTTAGACTACTCTTCACATTTCACACCTCACTTCTTCTATTGCAAAACAGGATTTCTTCTACCATCTATTACTTCTATTGCCTTTAGAATACACTAGAAATTACCTCCCTGTATATACTATTTGACCTATTTTTATAATTTCGCAACAAATTATGTGACTTTTAATTTAATTTTTATACAAAAGTGTTCTTTAAACTCAAATTTCCTATATAATAGACGAAATAATACCTAATAAAATGAATAAAAATTACTTGATTTTCATCTAAAACAATACATTTAACCTAATTTTTCATCTTAATTTTAATTAGCTATATTATAAAAATTAAATTAAGTTAAAAAAGATTTTTTATTTCCAAAAGCTTTTTTTGATAAATACCAAAGCAAAACTAAGCTTAATAACCTACTAA
>NZ_PYWN01000147.1 GCF_003049505.1 Metasolibacillus meyeri | reverse complement strand
CCCCCTGGAAAGAACCATTTCGGCGCTTTTCCCCTCTTTTTTCCCGCTCGTTTACTTGCTTGCCTGTAATCGAAATTGAACCGGTGTTGTTTTTAGTTTTAATTGCAGTCGTAATTCGTTATAATATTGCATATAGTTGGTGACGGCTTCGAGGACCTCCTGTTTCGTTTGAGCTGTTGTAAACCCAGGTAACTCGGTTTTCAACTTTCCGAAGAAACTTTCTATACACGCATTGTCCCAGCAGTTGCCTCTGCGGGACATCGACTGCGTGAGGTTGTACGCTCGAAGTCGTTTCATGTAAAGAGGACTAGTAAATTGTGTACCCTGATCACTATGAAGAAGGGCATATTTTTCTGGTCCTTTTTCTTTTAATTGATCCACTGTATCTAACACCAATTGTAAGTCTTGTCGTTCACTTATTTGGTAGGCCACAATTTCATTGTTATATAAATCTTTGATGGCACATAAATAGAGGAACTTTGCTTTCGATTGCTTGATGGGTAAATAGGTGATATCGATACTGTATTTAATCCCTGGACGTTTGGCCTCGAAATTTCGGTTCAAGAGATTGCCAATTTCAACATGCGGCTGCCCACTTGGTCGCGGCACTCGCTTTTTTGTCAAAAGTGGCAGGTGATACTGTGCACGCATACGGCGAATTTTTTTGATATTAATCGGGGCTGGCAGGAGGGCGTCCAATACGAACTTCAACCGTTTATTCCCTAAATTCCCTCCATGAAGCGCATACTGTTCCTGCATGATGGCTAACAAGCCCTGATCTTTTTCCTTCTGTGAAATACGGTGATGGCGCTCTTTTTTCCATTTATAATAACCGGACCTCGACACGTCTTCTACTGTTTGAAAAAGGGTGGTCACGGGATAGGTAGTGGTTTGTTTTTCAATCCACTGAAAGATTGCTTGTTTCTTCTTCACCCCCTTTTCAAGTCCAACAACTTTTTTAAATACAGATTTTCCAGCTTTAAGCGTTCGTTTTCCGCTTCGATGCTTTCTTGTTTTTCCTTATTTTTATGCGGGCGACCTTGGTTAGGTAAGAGTACCTCCAGCGTATTCGCTTCTCGCACCGCTTTCACCCACTCTGTCACACGACGACGGTTCGCAATCGGGAAAGTCTCCATAATTTCCGCTGTACTTGTGCCGGCCAAATACATTTCCACCACTTGGCATTTGAGTTCATAGGTGTATTTCATCTGCTCTCACTCCTTTTTCTACTTCTTTAGTTTAAAGTGAGCGGTTTTGACTTGTCTACTTTAATGGGAGTATATCA
>NZ_PYWN01000146.1 GCF_003049505.1 Metasolibacillus meyeri | reverse complement strand
GGTAATCCAGAAAATCCGGTCAACCCAGGAACACCAGGTAATCCAGAAAATCCGAGTAATCCCGGAACACCAGGTAACCCAGAAAATCCGAGCAATCCTGGAACACCAGGTAACCCAGAAAATCCGGTCAACCAAGGAACACCAAGTAATCCCGGAAGCGACCCTGGTTTAGAAGATAATTCTGAAGAACCTAGCGACACGCCTAGTTCGCAAAATAATACGAAAGCACCGGGTAACAAGCCGAATGCTAATAATAATCTTCAAGCCAATGCTAATAGTAACAATCAAACCAACAACGGAGCAAACAAAGATAGTAAACTAGATAATGTTCCAAAAACAGGAGACAATAGCATGCCGCCAATCTTCTATATGGCTTTGGCCCTTATGTCTCTCATCATGCTAGGCTTCCTATTGTTTGGTAATAAGAAGAAAAAACACATTTAATTAAATGAGAAAGGCGGTAAGAAAATGATGAACGTAAAAAAATTTCTTATCGCCTTTTTCACAATTTTGCTCGTATATTCGCTAGTTATACTGACAAAAATGCACTTACAAAATTATACTGAAAATCAGCAAATAAAAGAATTGGCAGAAATACGCTATAAAGCAGATGATATGGATGAGGGAAAACTTGCGCCTGTTTATCTAGAAGTGCAGAAGCGAACTATGCTACCTGGATTTCAAGAGCTTTATCAGCGAAATTCAGATATTATCGGGTGGCTAACAATAGACAACACTCGTATCGATTACCCAATTATGCACAATCAACAGGATACGCACTATTATCTGAATCATGGCTTTGATAAAGAGAATAACATCAACGGGCTCCCTTTTTTGGATGAACATAGCGACATAGATGGTTCAAATATTTTACTTATTCATGGACATCATATGAAAAGTGGTTCAATGTTTGCGGATTTAGAAAAGTATAAGAGGGAAAATTTCTATAAGGAACATAGGACATTCCAGTTTAGCTCTCTTTATGAGCAGGAAGAATATGAAATCGTTGCTGTTATTTTATCGAGGGTGTATAACCAAACAGATGACGTTTTTAAGTATTATCAGATTGAGCAAATAAAAACACCTGACGAATTTGATTCATATATTCAAAATATTAAACAACTTGCACTGTACGATACAGGAGTGACTGCACAATATGGAGACAAGTTGATTGTTCTGTCTACATGTGAATACTCAACTGAAAACGGTCGGTTAGCAGTGGTTGCCAAAACGCGTAAATGATGAATGAAATTATAGCACGTTCTCCTAGAGGGCGTGCTTTTTGTATGATGAAAATCTAAAAAATCAGAATTATTTAATTAATCAGAAAATTATTATAATTAGTATGTATTCAAAATAGTGGTAACTATTTTGTGGAGAGGGGCAGTGAAGATGGAAAATGTAATTCAAGCATTAAAAGAAAAATTAGCAGAAGAACAAATTTCTACAAACCAAACAATTAAAGAACTACATAGTAAAGATGAAACATATCATCAAACAAGTCTACCTGATCTCGTTGTTTTTCCTAAATCAACAGAAGATGTTAGCCATATTATGAAAGTCGCACAACGATTTAAAACACCAGTAACACCTTTTGGAGTTGGCTCTAGCTTAGAAGGGCATGTCATTCCTTATCAAAATGGGATTACGGTGGATTTTTCATTAATGAATAAGGTGCTTGAAATAAAGGAAGGTGATTTATTAGTAAAGGTTCAGCCAGGTGTTACGAGAGAGCAGCTCAATAAAGAATTAAAAAAGTATGGTCTCTTTTTCTCAGTAGACCCTGGTGCAAATGCGACGTTTGGTGGCATGGCGGCGACAAATGCTAGTGGTACGACAACCGTAAAATATGGCGTTATGCGAGATCAAGTGCGAGATATGGAAGTAGTGCTTGCAGATGGCAGCGTGATACATACAGGTAATTTAGCAGCGAAATCCGCTTCTGGTTATCATTTGAATGGTCTTTTTGTTGGCTCTGAAGGAACGCTAGGCTGCTTTACAGAACTAACGCTTCAAGTTTATGGCATACCAGAGCATATTGTGGCAGCTCGTGCAACCTTTACAAGCCTGACAAATGCAATACAAGCCGTTACTTCCATTTTGCACGCAGGTATTCCAATTGCAAGGGTAGAATTTGTTGATGAAGCTTCTATTATGCAACTAAATAAATTTAGTGGAACAGCTTACCCTGTTAAACCAACACTTTTCCTAGAGTTCCATGGAAATGAAGCAGGCTTACAAGCGGATGTAGCATTTACAAAGGAAATTATGGAGGACCATGAATGTGATAATTTCATTTCTGAATCGGATAATGCAGCTCGCAATCAGTTATGGGAAGCGTGACATAATTTGGAATATGCTTACATTCATGATTATGTTGGTAAAAAAATGATGTTAACAGATGTAGCTGTACCCATTTCAGAATTAGCAAATTCCGTAATTTATGCACGTGGGGAATTAAATAAACTGAATATTCCGGGTGGGTTATTAGGGCATGTTGGTGATGGCAATTTTCATTCATTGATTATGATTGATATGGACAATGAAGAGGAACTCAAAAAAGCCAAACAATTTAATGAAAAAGTAGTTCGCTATGCGTTAGCACGTGGTGGAACTTGCACAGGTGAACATGGCGTAGGTGTTGGCAAAAAGCCTTACCAGCGTGAAGAGCATGGTGCGGCACTCGATGTGATGATACAAATAAAAAAAGCGTTAGATCCAAATAATATACTAAATCCTACGAAAATTGTAGATATTGATTGAGGGGAAAGAAATGAAAATATTAGAGAAAATAAGTGTCTTTTCCGGTAAATATTTTGCTGTTTTAGTTATAATTGCTGCTGTTATTGCTTTTATTTTTCCTTCGGCTTTTGTTGGTTTTGGTGGATATATTCCAATTTTACTTGGGGTTGTTACGTTCGGAATGGGGCTAACGTTAAAGCCTGTTGATTTCAAATTAGTGTTTTCAAGACCTTTACCAGTAATTCTTGGAATACTTGGACAATATACGATTATGCCTCTAGGTGCTTTTGGACTTGCATATGTAATGAAGCTACCTCCAGAGCTGGCGGCAGGGCTTGTTTTATTAGGCTCTGTGCCAGGGGGGACAGCATCTAACGTCATGGTTTATTTAGCAAAAGGGAATGTTGCCTTATCTGTAGCAATGACTTCTTTGTCAACGATGCTTGCGCCACTTATGACACCTTTACTGCTGTATCTTTTAGCAGGTCAATGGCTGCCAGTTGACCCTATGGCGATGTTTATGTCTATTATTCAAGTGATTATTCTTCCGATTTTACTAGGTTTTCTAGTACAACGCTTCTTCCCAACCGCAGTTGCAAAAAGTGTTATGGTTGTGCCCTTAATATCTGTAGTAGCGATTTTAATTATTGTTACAGCCGTTACAGCTGCCAATGCTGCGAACGTTGTAACATCAGGAGTCCTTGTATTCGTTGCTGTATTCTTACATAATAGCTTAGGACTATTGCTAGGATATGCAGTAGCTCTCATCATGAAACTTGATGAAAATGACCGCAGAGCGATTTCACTTGAAGTAGGGATGCAAAACTCAGGTTTAGGTGTTGCCTTAGCAACGGCTCACTTCAGCCCACTAGCTGCACTTCCGAGTGTTTGGGGGGCAATCTGGCATAATATTTCAGGACCCATCCTCGCAACAATTTGGGCAAATAAGCCGGTTGCTAAAAAGGATGTCAAATAAAAAGGATAAATTAACTTATATGTATAGTAGAAGGAGCCGTCTAAAAAGATATTATCTTTTCAGATGGCTCTAGTTTTTTAGGCGAATTGCCATGTTGAACGTGCGAATCATCACTTTTAAATTAGGAAACTCGAAAACATTTAGTGGTGAAAATACTAAGTACAACATAACGTACTATTCGTAAAATCGCTTTATCATTGTAATGGATGTTCCTGAAATACCGAAATCTTCAAAATCTAATTTCTTATATAAATGAACTGCAGTATGGTTTTCGGGATCTACACTTAGAGAAATGGATGTATATCCATCTTGCCTTGCTTTTTGCATAATACTTTGCATCAGTAATGTGCCTAGACCCAACCCTCTTGCTTCTTGGCAAATGGCTATTCCTAATTCGGGTATGTTGCTATCTACATAGCCATATCCCTTATTTGCTTCATTAAATAATCTATACCAAACAGCGCCCATTGCCTGATTATGTGAGTCTAAAGCGATTAAGGCCGTATCCCCTATTCTTCCCCAGTTCTCATGATATTTTTTGAGATGAGGTAAATTTAGTAATGCCATTTTCTCGGGTTTATTTTCAGGAATATGTATAGATTCATATAGCATATCTGTTAGAAAATCCAGTTCATGATTTGAAAAATCTCGTACCGTAAACATTTTTATTCACAGCCTTTCTAAATTTAAACTATATCAGTCGGAATATACCCAATCTTTTCAAGTAATTTCACTGTTGTGTAATTTAACTTTGGAAGTTGGTTCAAAGAGAAATATTGTAAATCTTTGCTTTCCTTATCTATTTTGAGTGTACCTGTTACAGTAGTTGCTTGAAAAATGGCAGTAGCATTATAAATTTCATCACCATGTGAAAATTGATAGTATAGCTCTTTTCCAGAAGCTAAGCCTACCAACTTCAATTCGTGCGCAATTAATCCAGTTTCCTCAAACAACTCTTTTTGAGCCGTTTCCTCAAAGCTATCCCCTAACTCCATTCCGCCACCAGGCAGCCCCCAATCATTTGTGTCTGAGCGCAATTGTAGCAACATTTCATTGTTGTCGTTTAACACAATAATGGCTGAGCCCGGAGCAATAATCGGCTTTGTGCCAACATATTGACGTATGTATTGAATATAGTTCATATTAACCTCCGATGATTTAAAAAATCTCCTTAATAATTAAAATTATATCATCTATTACCAAATAGGCTACAGCAAGATTGCTGGTCAAGTATCGCATGTAGTAAACTAAATAAGTATCAAAAGGATGATAGAGTGGGGGGATTATGTTGGACAATAATAGAGCGATAATTCATACGCTTGCTGTAGGAATGCCGAAAGAATTGTATTATGGCGAGGGGCGCTCCATGATTACAGGAATTAACAAGCAACAAGTAGCAAGTGTCTATTTGGCAAAGAGCGGCTTTGATGGAGATGACGTAGCGGATAAGAAGCATCACGGTGGGCCTGATCGAGCCGTTTGTTTATATCCTTTGGAGCATTATGCGCAGTGGCAGCAGGAGCTTGGCAAAACATTGCCAACAGCAACATTCGGTGAAAATTTAACTGTAACCAATATGATAGAAGCTAATGTTTGTATTGGCGATATTTATAAAATCGGTGATGTAGTTATTCAAATTACACAGGGACGTGTTCCGTGTAGCACAATTGATAAATATACAGAGGCGAATACTTTATTGAAGCGTTTAATTGAAACTGGTTATACAGGTTTTCTTGCACGTGTGCTAGAGGAAGGAATGATTTATGCAGACTCGCCAATTGAGCTGATTGCAAAGGACCCAGCACATATTTCTATATTGTATTGCAACGAGATTTATTTCGAAAATAAAGATGCTGACGCAATGCAACGTATTTTAGCTGTAGATGCACTTGCAGATGAGTGGAAACAGAAGTTGGAGAAAAGAATTCAAGTGTTACAAAGCCGCGCAGTAAAATAGGGCTAAAAAGTTTGGAGAACTTGATAAATGTTCTCCAATTTTTATCTTATATTTGTTGTGAAACGACATAACATATTGCATTTGGGAGGTAGAAATAATTAGGACAGAGCTTTATTCAAAAGCGTGGGTTATGGAATTGTATGACCCAGCAACAGTAGGAGAAATTCAACAGGTTGAACAAGAGCTGCAAATTGTGTTACCTAAAGTATATAGGGAGCTTCTATGTGTATCCAATGGAGTACTTGGCAATTTGGCTACACTATATTCAACAGAGGATTTAGTCGAGATGAATAAAACCTATGAAGTCCAAATTTTTGCGCCTGGATATGTTTCAGTTGGCAATGACAATGGAGGCTATCACCTTTTAATGAAGGCTGAGCAAGAGGCTGTTCATTTTCAATTAGTTAGTGATGGATATGGTGTTCCTAATGAAAATGATGTAACAGATTATTTTCTTTCATGGTTGAATAGTGATGAGGGGAACCCATGGAGAAATGAATAATTGGTAAAAAGCCTTCGCCAAAAGCGAGGGCTTTTAAGCATTTTAGGGGAAAACTTTTTTAAATCGTTCACAAACGACAAGCAGATTAGGTGAGAATTGTAAGTCATATTGTTGTAAAAGTGGAGTAAAGAAATGAACATGGGCGTCCCACCAATATTGATAATCACCTTCGCCCTCAGCTAAAGCAAAATCCTCTGTCACTTCATTCATAGGCAAAACTTCAACAGATTGAACTTCAATGATAGCAACAGGTTGATTCTGACTGTTCAAGACAATCGAATATTGTCCAACTTGTGGTAATTCTTCATTTTCAAGCTCATAAAAAATATGACCTGAAGTTGTAGCGGTTTTCTTACCTTGGCAAACTAAATCTGCTAACCAATCTGCCTCTACGCCAAATTGAAAGGCATCTGTGTATTTAATACCTTGTAAATTATTAGCTTGGCAAAATTCTTCCCAAAAAAGTTGAGTTCGGTTCATAAACAATTCTCCTTTATTTCTGCTGAGCTACTTTACTGCTACGACAAATAAGAGGCACTCCGCTGATATTTTCATAAAAATTGAAATTATTAAAGCTAAGTTGTTAAATAATCATCAACTTCGCCCAAAGCTCTATCTGTTTCTCGTTGTAATTCATCTGCAATTTCTTGCAGCGCTGTAATCCTATTGTCTAAATATTTTAAAGTACATAGCTCATCATCACAATAAATATGAAGCTTTGCACCTACAGCCATTAAATCTGTTAATAGCTGTCTAAAGCGAGCAGTGTGATTGATTCCGATCAACCCATCTGCAACATCGTAAGCATATAAATCATGACTAATGACATAATTTTGACCTTCGATTGCACTTTTAATTGTATTAATCGAGAGTGCAGCATTAAATTTTCGAATAAGTGCAATATATTTTAATGTATTGTTATCATTGTCAATTTTAATTTGTACAATGCTCATATGCTACAGCTCCTTACGTAAAGTGGTTTGTTTTCATGTAGAGAGAGGTCGATTGCCAAGAGCTCTTTAATGATGAAGAAGCGGCTATCTCCCTCTGCAATTTCTATTCTTACGCCGTAGATTGTGTAAGCAACAAAATAAGCTGTACCTTCAAAAATAGGTATTTCTGTATTGTCATACATAGGCTCTACTATTTCATAAGCAATTTCTTGTACATCGTCAAATGGTAGGTTGAAGATTTCAATGATTTTTCCCATTATCCAAACCTCCTTTTAGTTAACTGTATCATCATAAACGGAATATGTTAAACTGGAAAAAATATGATTATACAAAGGGGAGAGTTATGATGCGAGAGGTTTGGCGTAAACAAGCGATTACGGATGTTTTGAATAAGTATGATATTGTGGAAGATAAAGAGTTAGAAGCATTATTGATGGAATATGCTAAAGTTGCACTGCGCTTTGAACTTGCTAGTGAGGAAAATTATGAGCAAGTGGGGAATAGTCGTATAGCAGGACGACCTGATTTACCATCTTCTATTAAATGGCCATGCACTGCGGATGGAGAAGCATATACTTTTTTGGCACAAATTAATTTAAGTGAGTTACCATTTTTACCTTCAAAGCATTGGCCAGCAACAGGGATATTGTATTTCTTTTTAGGATTAGATGAGCCAGCCTATAATATTGATCATCAAGTCATTTATTATAATGGTGATTTAACAAGTTTAGCTTTGGCAAAGTTACCTGAAGGAATAGAAGAAGTAAATGCTGATGAGCGCGAATTTGTTTGTCACAAAATTACATGGCATCCTCATTTATCATTGCCAGATTTAGGAGAAGATTCGGATGTTCTGTTAGAGGAGCATGAAGACATCTATACAGAAGTATGTGATGTTAGTGATGCGCTTGCTGGAGAACTACAAACATGGGCAGGCGAAACACAGCTTGATGCATATTTATGTCGCAATGGGATGGGGGAGCTATTATTTAATACGTATAAAACACCAGAAAGAGTCGAGCAGGAGGCAGCAGAATCATTAAGAGATGGGCGCAATCAATATGCCGAGCATCTTGCGAAAGAAGTGCTGCCACTTTTGCGACAATATAAGGAACGTGAAGAACAGCATCAACAAGCCGCAAAAAATTGGCAAGTATTATTCTCTTTATCATCCTTGAATGAGGTGAATATGTGCTGGTGGGATGCAGGGTATCTTGAATTTTTAATTGATGTTGAGGATTTAAAAGAAGGACGCTTTAATAATACTTACCTTAATTTAGCAACGAGCTAACGCATCTTTAGTGATCGTAGTTTTGCACGAAAGTTAAAGAGCGTGTCTCAAATTTACTTTCAGACGCGCCCTTTTTATCCCGTATTAACAGGCTGTAAGACCCCTACTTCAAAATAGTGAGTGAAA
>NZ_PYWN01000145.1 GCF_003049505.1 Metasolibacillus meyeri | reverse complement strand
TATATATTCATATTGTAAAGGAGGATTATTTTTTTATGAGCATTTATAATCATTTTTTAGAAAAACCAAACGGTGAAATACTTTCAATGGAAACCTATCGCAATAAAACGCTTTTAATCGTTAATACTGCAAGCCAGTGTGACTTTACTTATCAATATGAAGACCTGCAAAGACTATACGATAAATATAAAGAAAAAGACTTTGTCATTTTAGGTTTGCCAAGCAATCAATTTGGTAGCCAAAACCCTGAAGATGGTGAAACAACAAGAAAAAAATGTATGCTACATTATGGTGTACAATTTCCAATGTTTAATTTAATCGAGGTCAATGGCCCATCAGCACATCCACTTTATGTAGACTTAAAAAATGCGGTAACGTGCCGCGAGTTACAAAAATCTACGATGCAAGACATGATGCTGTATAATCACGTCTTACAACATCAACCTGATTTTTTACGTGGAAATAATATTCGTTGGAATTTTACAAAATTTTTAGTTTCAAACGAAGGAAAAGTTTTACAAAGATTCGAGCCAAATGATTCAATGCTAGATATTGAAACGGCTATTGAAAATGCTTTAGCTGAACGAGCAGCATATTAGGTATCACAGAAGCGTCCTGAATTTTTCGGGACGCTTTTATTTCAATTCTCCATGTGATAAAACCATTCATCACAAATCGCTCACTCGAATTCCGAGCCAAATTTCTACTACTTTCGATTGCCCCCCTGCTCAGTAAACTGAAACTCTAAACGCTCACTCACTCCTTAAATATCGCGACTTAACTCCAATAAACAAGCAACTAATTTCTCTTTAGATTGTTCTTCTAACAATTGCTTTAACCTTTATTGTATACGCTTGAATCCAAGATAACGCGTTCCTTGAAAAGTTAGCATTCCTGTATCACCTTCTGCTAACATACCATACTGCGAACCATTTAAGGAAAACTCTGCCCGATCATTGCTCTCAAATTGAAACGTTACATAATACGAGGTGGTTAACGTTGTATGCATATGGTCATTTGTGTGATGATGATCCCTAGATGTATGTGTTCTTTTTGTAACAACTATAGCAGGAACCGTAAGTTTTGGAGAGTTATTGTTCGCACTCCATTCAGCAATCCCTTTCACAACAATAAAAATAAAAACACTAATAATGAATAAAGGAACGAGTGTAAACATGGCACTTCCTAAAGGGTTGGGATCATAATACATATGCTTAAGCTCCTTGTTTGCTTTTAATATGTTTACGTTTATGGTGGAGGGAGGGTTTCAGCTTTAATTCTGCCTTTTTAGATTTTGTGAGTGTAATGACAGAGTTTTATTTGTTTGGTTAGAGGATTATAATAATGTTGTACTCCTCTCGTTGTTTATACAATAAAAACCACCAGTAGAATGCACTGCTCCCCAATTGCTAGACACACAATCTAACAATTGGAGGTGCAGTTTTTTTGTCTAAATTTACTGCTGAAGAAAAATTACAAGCTGTTCAACGCTATTTGAATGGTCATGAAAGTTATAAAGAAATTGGACAATCAATGGGTGTAAACAAGAAGTCCATCATTATATGGGTGAAACAATATGAACATAATGGACTTGATGCCTTTATTAAACGATGTACAAATTACACACAACAGTTTAAACTGGACGTACTAAATTTTATGATTGAAAATGGTACATCCTTAACCGACACGGCAGCTACATTTAACATACCTGCCCCTTCAACGATTCTTGTTTGGAGAAGACAACTGGAAACGCAAGGACTCGATGCCCTTTAATCAACGAAAAAGGGACGTCCATCCATGAAAAAAGAGTCAATGAAACAATCAAAACAAGTACCGGCTGAAGGATCTGCATTAGAAACACGAATCAAACAATTAGAAATGGAAAATGCGTACTTAAAAAAGTTGAAAGCCTTAGTTCAAAACAAAGAAAAATCACCAAACAAGACAAAGCACAAGTAGTGTATAAATTAAGGTATGAATTAAGGCATGAATATTCGGTGAAAGCATTAGTAAAGCTAGCAGGCATTCCTCGAAATAGTTACTATTACTATGTGAGTAAAGTGAATCAAACTGATTCTGATGCAGATTTAAAAAAGGAAATCCAATCTATTTATAATGAGCATGAGGGTCGTTATGGCTATCGTCGTATTCGTGACAAGTTAGCGAATCGTGGGAAGAAAGTAAATCATAAGAAGATTCAACGTATCATGAAAGAGCTTGGTTTAAAGTGCCTTGTACGTATGAAAAAGTATAAATCATACAAAGGAACTGTAGGTAGAATTGCGCCAAATCACTTAGATCGTCAATTTACAGCTGACGCACCCAATGAGAAGTGGGTTACGGATATTACGGAGTTTAAATTATTTGGTGAAAAGCTGTACCTATCGCCAGTCCTCGATTTATTTAATGGGGAAATCATTACGTATACAATTGGTTCTCGACCAACATATTCACTTGTTTCAGAGATGTTAGAAAAGGCTTTAAAGTACCTACTAGGAGAACACCAGCTACTCATGCATTCAGATCAAGGTTGGCACTATCAAATGAAACAATACCGCCATGCACTTCAATCGAAAGGGATTAAACAAAGTATGTCTCGTAAAGGAAACTGTTACGACAATTCGGTTATGGAGAATTTCTTTGGCATTATGAAGTCAGAATTTCTATACTTTAAAGAATTTGAAAGTATAGAACATTTTAAAATCGAGTTAGAAAAATACATTACGTATTACAATACAAAACCAATTAAGGCAAAATTAAAAGGCATGAGTCCGATACAATATCGAACCCATGCCCAAACCGCTGCCTAATGAAATAACCATGTCTAACTTTTAGGGGTCACTTCATCAAGCAGGGGGTTTTCATTTCCACAATAAAAAAACAAAATCCCTATATAAAGGATTTTGTTTTTCATTATTTCTGTTGAAACTGTTTTATGGAGACGGCGGGAGTCGCCAATATATAAACTTTTGTGTTAAAAAGGTATCT
>NZ_PYWN01000144.1 GCF_003049505.1 Metasolibacillus meyeri | reverse complement strand
ATGGTGAGAATGCCTTTTCCTCTGGATTAAAGGAATTGAAGCAACTCGGTTATGCGAAAAAAGAGCGACGCCGCAATCAGATATGGAGAGAGTAGATTGAGATTATAGTATTCATGCTATGTATGATAAATTTAATCATATTTGTCTATAGAATAAAAAGCGTTGACTGAAGTTTTAGTTATAGAAAGATGAAGAGAATAAATAATTATATAGTCTTTAGATCAAAATTTTTAGTCGGTGCGAATGGGAAGCAAACATGATTTACTAGGGAGATTCGCACCAATAAAACAAGAATATTTCCATTGAAATGGGAAAATAATTAGGTTAAGATAACCTTATAGATTTATTGTTTGATGGAAAATCATGATAAATATTATTTTTATGTGATTTTTCACAGTTTCTCTCTGTATAGAGAGAATGGATTGAAATACAATGGCATCACCTCATTGTGCTAGTTGCTTATTGTTTCTCTCTGTATAGAGAGAATGGATTGAAATGCTACCCCGCCCTTTAGAGTAATAATGCTTACTATGTTTCTCTCTGTATAGAAAGAATCAATTGAAAATCAATCACAAACGGATGTGCCTCTCATTTACGCGATATTTCTCCTTTTATAAAGAAAATAAATCAAAATAATCACCCGCCACATTTGATGCAACTGAAACCTGTAATGATGTGTTATATTATAGTTAACAATATTTCTCGCTCTATGAAGAAGTTTAAATGGTAATCGGAGTTTGCATTTTTATGCAAGCTCGTTTCTTTGTTTAAAGAGCGAAAAGAAAATAAATGAAGGAGGCTGTATGATGCAACAATATTTACAGCTATGTCAGCACATTTTAAATAATGGTCATAAAAAAGAGGATCGTACGGGAACAGGGACAATTAGCGTGTTTGGCTATCAAATGCGTTTTAATTTGCAGGAAGGCTTTCCTTTAGTAACGACAAAGCGGCTAGCGTTTCGCACGTTGATTGCGTCGGAGCTTCTGTGGTTTTTAAAAGGGGATACCAATGTGCGCACGTTAATTGCGGAGCGCAATTATATTTGGAATGAGTGGGCTTTTGAAAAATGGGTGAAGTCCTCAGAATATATGGGGCCTGATATGACGAATTTTGGGTTGCGTGCGGCACAAGATGAGGCGTTTGCGAACGTTTTAGAGGAGCAAATGCAGCTGTTTAATGAGCGCATGTTAGCTGATGAGGCGTTTGCTGCAAAATATGGCGATTTAGGACCTGTTTACGGCAAGCAATGGCGTTCGTGGCCAGCTGCGAATGGCGAGACGATTGATCAAATTGCCAATGTCATTGAGCAAATTAACAAAAATCCAGATTCACGTCGATTGATTGTGACGGCGTGGAATCCTGCGGAAGTTGATGAGATGGCATTGCCACCATGCCATACATTTTTCCAATTTTATGTGGCGGACGGAAAACTTTCGTGTCAGTTATATCAACGTAGCGCGGATGTATTTTTAGGCGTGCCGTTCAACATTGCCTCTTATGCATTATTAACCCATTTAATTGCTAACGAATGTGGGCTAGAGGTAGGGGAATTTGTCCATACATTGGGCGATGCACATATTTATAGCAACCATATTGAGCAGGTGAATGAACAATTAACGCGTGTGCCGCGCGCATTGCCGACACTGCATATAACAGAAGGCAAATCGATTTTTGATATGACGGTTGCGGATATTAAGGTTGAGGGTTACGATCCACACCCATCAATTAAAGCACCGATTGCGGTTTGATGAATTGCAATAGAAAAGCTGTAGGAAAAGTTGTTATGCACTTTTCTTACAGCTTTTTGTAGGACTTTTCAAGTTTACTCGCAGAAAAGAAAGTTGCTAAAATAGCTCACTCAAAATGCTTTTTTTACCATTCTTCCTCCAAACCCTCTGACAACAAATAAAGTTGTTGCTCTAATTCATGCAGCAGGGCAAGCTTGGCCTGTAGCTGCTTTTCCACGATCACCGATTGGGAGAAAAGATCTTGCATATGATGTTCTAGTGCTGTTAATGGTTCGGAAAAGGAGGTGCTGCCTTGCTTTTCGGGCTGTTCATTTTCTAGCTGTTGTTGTAGGGCTGCTGCTACGTGCTCCAGCTTCATTGTTGCCTCGGCTAGCTGCTCGAAAAGTGGGATAAGCCTTTGCTCGGTGGTGCTTGGTTTTGTTGTATTTGCTTGTTGCAACTGATTTTTGGTAGCAGCTAATTGCGCACGGAGCTTATTTTTTTCTGCTAATAATGAGGAGATTTGTGTTAGCTTTTTTCGTCGTTCGACCTTTAATGCATGAATCGTTTGTTTGTAATGGGTCACTTGCTGCTGCCAGTCTTTTTCTTTTTTTCGTAGCTGTGCGGCAAGGCTTTTCTTTTCTTGTTCTAACTCAACAACGATTGAATAATTTTCACGATTTTCGTATCTTTTTAACTTGCTTTGACATTGAGCGAGTTTTTCCTCCAACAGCGCAATCACTTGTTGTAGCTCTTCGTTTGCCAAATGTGTTCCTCCTTTCTTATGAAAGCTGTTCTAGCAATTTTTCAAACTGCTGTTGTTGCTGCTCCATCAAAGAGTCGAGCTTCGCAATGATTGGCTCTTCGTTTGGAGAAGAGACGTTTTGTAATAAGTGCTGAAGGACGAGTTGTAGCGTCTCTTTTTCTAAATACATAAAGCTTGTATCGCCACGCTCCGCCATCATTTTTTTGAGATTAAGTTGCGTCATCATGTACCTCCGCTTCTTCTTCTGCATATCCTACACTACAAATATGCAATGGGTTTATGACCATAATGCCCTCCTGCATTTCGTCACAGTATGTCCAGCCTTCTAACAAGCCAGAGTAGGGTTTTAGATGTGACCATGTTAGCTGAAAATGAGGAAAAACAATCGTCTCATTCGGCGCAATAATCGTTTCGTTTACAGGTTTAAACCAAAATTCATGCTTGCTTCTTTCGTCATTAAAACGTTGCCAAATCAGTTGATCTTGAAAGGATTGCTTGAAGCGGCTTGTCGTATATTTGCCTGAAAAAGAAAAGGGCGTTTGTTTATGTAGCTTTAAATAAATAGAAGGGTTTGTCAGCGGCTTCGTACCAATATTCCAAATATGGTAAGAGCCTAAGCAGAAATTTTCGTCATTTGCTTGATGGGCGATTGTCATGGAACTTGTGAAGTAGCTAACGAGCTGTGGCTGCTCACGCTCAGCTAGTCGTTGCTGAATAGCGCTAATATAGCTTGTTGTTTGAGCCTCCAACTGCTTTATTTTTTCGCTAATGCGCATGTTTTGCCTCCTTTTAAAAAGAAAGAGAGGGCGAGCCTCTCTTTACAATATGACATTCATTATGTTGTTAGCACTATTAGCAACCGCTTGGGAAAATATTGCCACATTTTTGTGGACGTGATGCTGGTGAGCAGCCCATTGCGATGTCTGCACGTGGCTCGCAGTATTCTGCTAAAAATTCAACCGTTACTGGGAATGTTGATTGAATGCTTTGACACACGCTTACCGTAATCGATAAGTTTGAGAATGTAATTGTTGGTGTACCACCGATTGGGAAATCAGGTATGATAGCGCCTGTTGAGCATACGAAGCAATCTAAATCTGTGTACGTAACGGAAACATCTGTACCATGTGGCGCACATAAAGTAATTTGTTCACAGCGTGAAATATTGAATGGCGCACTTTCGTACACAACGCAGCTTGCAGTTTTAATCGTGATTGTCACAATGAAATTTTTCTGAATCGTTAATTGCTGAAGCGTAACGCTTTTTCCGCCAACCGTAAAGCAGCGATTTTCACGATTCAAAATAACAACGGGATTCGTTAGGGCAGGCACGACATTACATTGGATGGATGCATTTGCTAAGTCAACGTCTGCTGGAAGAGTTGGGAACTCAACGGGTGCTTGAGGCGCAAGCTCAAATGTAAGTTCCTTGACAATCCAATCATATACTTTGTCGACATTAATGCATATTAATTCGCGTACCTGTGACGACTTATTTTCTTGCATGTTTTGTTGACACCTCCATAAAAGTTTTTCTTTCGTTTGTATCATATGACGTGGCGTCAATCGTATATAGGCAGACACAATAGGCGCTCTAAGTTTGCAGGGAATTTTGCAGTGTCACATCTAAAAAATTATTGCAATAAACTATGGATGTAATATAGAAAGGAGGGACAATAGATGAGCGATACACATCGCCACTCCAAGCAGCAATTTGAGACATTACATTCACAAATTGCCGCATGCAAGGAAAAGTTAACGAAAGTGCAAAATAGCAATACAAAAGAAGAGCTTCTTCAAATGAAGCAGCGCATTGAACGATTGAAAAATAAGCTGCAACAATCAGAGGAAAAACCAAAACAGCCTGCGCCAAATACAGACAAAAAACCACACCCTTATATGATTAACGATTTGATAGCATCAGAAGAACAGAAAACGAATGCACCGTGTCAAACAGCGGATTTGGTGCAGGAATTTTCTTATCGGCAGTTACAAAATTTGTTACACCCTATACAGGCGATAGAAAATGAAGAAATAATAGAAGAAGAGCAGATGGAGCCACCAGCACCGAATATGTTAGGCACGAAACATTTTAATGAACATTATTTTCAATCCATACACACAACACAAAGTAATTTGCATAAAGGCGGTTCATTCCATAAAACCAATGCTAGTCCCTATAGCAATATTATTTTAAAGGAAGCAATCAAAATGCCAACAAATGCTGTGCAGCAAGTAGCTTCCGTGCCACCACAAATATTTGTGCAAGAAGAACAAATAGTGCAAAAGAAAGAAATGGAATCAGTATCTCAGCAGGAGGAACTAGGGGGTCAAGAAACACAAGTAGTGCGACAGGGAAAATTAGAAGGTTCAGAGGAAAAAGGAAAAATGGATAACATATCCAATTTGGCGTTCTCACAAGAAAAATTAGAGAACGCTATAGAATCAGCACCCCAACGAGAAGAACTCGAAACTCTAGTTGAACAAGTATTTCAACAAAAGGAGTTGGAAAACGTAACGGAAGTAGCACCAATCGAAGAGAAGCTGGAAGCGGCAACAGAAGTAGCGTCAATCGAAGAGAAACTTGAAGATATAACAGAAGTAGCATCAACCGAAGAGAAACTTGAAGATATAACAGAAGCAGTATCAACCGAAGAGAAGCTAGAAGTGATAACAGAAGCAGTATCAACCGAAGAGAAGCTAGAAGTGATAACAGAAGCAGCATCAATCGAAGAGGAGCCAGAAGCCACAACAGAAGTAGCATCAATCGAAGAGAAGCTGGAAGCGGCAACAGAAGTAGCATCAATCGAGGAGAAGCTAGAAGCGACAACAGAAGTAGTGTCAATTGAAGAGGAGCCGGAAACGACAACAGAAGTAACATTGAACCAAGAGGAGCTTGAAATTACAGCAGAGCAAGCATCTCAACAAATAAAATTAAGCAACTCAGCACCCTCACAAGAAGAATTATCTGTCCAGCAAGAAGAACTAGAAACTACAACAGAACAAATATACGAACAAACCCCAACTGAAGAGTCCGCACCCCAACAAGAAGAACTGGAGTCACCTGTCTTGCAACAAGCAACAGAAGAAATGATCGAAGAGCAAGCAGAAATCGAGGCTGCACAAAATCAAGATGAAACAGGGAAAAAAGAAAAACATACATGGTTTTGGAATTTATTCAAAAGAAAGAGCTAAAAGAAAAACATCCTTTCTGTGTAGTTGTTAGCCCTTCACTCCTTTCGCTCCATGAATAGGATAAAGACGAAAGGAGGTGGAACAATGGCAAATAAATATTTCAGAAAGCATAGCGGATGTGGCTGTTCAGGTGGCAACAATGGTGGTTCAAACAATTGCACATCACGTGGACCATTTCAAGCAATTGATGCAAATTGTATTGTAACACCACCAGGTAATGGCGTTGTAGGCGGTTCGATTATTCCATTTTCTTCTGGTACAATACCGGCCGTGCTAACAACATTAGCAGGCGGTTTACTTGGTACGGGTAGCTTAATTGGTTTCGGTACGTCTGTGCCGAGCCTTTCATTGGTAGGTGGTGTAATTGAGTTGCCGTTAGGAACGGCTGCTATCCCACTTACAGAGGCTTTTTCTATGCCACGTGCAGGTACATTAACAGCAATATCAGCATCCTTTACAGCAACAGTTGGTTTGGCATTAGGAAGCTATATAGTGAACGCACAAGTTTATCGTGCCCCTGCTGGTAGCACAACTTTCACACTGTTAACAGGTGCAACAGTTGACTTAAGCCCAGCAATCGTAGGTCCAGTAGCATTAGCCCAAACGGTACAAGGAACAGCAACATTACCTTCTATTCCAGTAGCAGCAGGTGATTTATTAGTTATGGTCTTCTCTGTAACAGGTACAGGCGGATTATTAGATGCTGCCACAATTACAGGAACAGCAAGCGCAGGCTTAAATATTGCATAAAGTGAAATGGCAATCAGTGGGGACCCCTCATCCCCACTGATTATTAAATGTGGGCGCTCTATTGCGATGTATGTATTTTAAGTATATTCTTATGAGAGAAGCAATGTACTCGTAATAATGGATAGGTAATAATTTAATGTTATGCGAAGGAGAAAATATATGATTTCATTAATAGTCGCACATGATAAAAATCGAGTGATTGGTTATGACAATCAGATGCCGTGGCATTTGCCTGGTGACTTAAAGTATTTTAAAGAAATGACGATGGGCAAGCCTGTGATTATGGGGCGTAAAACGTATGAATCAATTGGCAAAGCATTGCCTGGTAGACGCAACATTGTCATTACACGTAATGTGGCGTATCAAGCAGACGATATTGAAGCGGTAGCGAGCTTAGAGCAGGCATTGCAATTAGTGCAGGACGAGCCTGAAATAATGATTATTGGTGGGGAGCAAATTTTCGAGCTTGCTCTGCCGTTAGCGGACCGCTTATATATTACAGAAATTGATTACACCTTCGAAGGAGATACATACTTTCCTGCGTACGGTGGCTGGCAGCTCATAAGTAAACGTGAACCGATACAAGCAAAGGAAGGCTATTTCTTCACTTATTGTATTTTCGAAAGAAGCTGATGAAAAGGGAAACCTTTCTCATCGGCTTTTTATTTTGATTCGGCAATCGACTATTTGTGCCATATTTTTTTGAACAATTTGTGAAAGTGAAAAAAAGGGCTTTTCTTTTTTGAAAAAGGGTGTAAAATAAGAATTAAGAGGTTGTTATAAAACAGATATTTTAAATTGATATCTGTTATAATACTAAAATGAACCGAATGGAGGATTTTCAGATGTGGGTAATTACAGTATTTGAGCAACAGGACGTTCGTATTTTTGAGTACACTAACAAAGATGAGGCAACAAAGGCACTACAAGGCTTTAGCAAAAACGCGGTATTATCGTACACGAAATAAGTAAAAGAGTAACGGGAGAGCAATCCCGTTACTCTTTTTTTATTTAGGCAGCATTCGCATCTGAAAAAGCAGCGTTGTTTATCGAATTTTCTAGTTCAAAAGTAATGATTCGCTCATAAGATAGATGAATTCGCCCGCAAGACGCCCATTTTGGCCCGCAAAACATTGAAATGCGCCCGCAAGACAAGCAAATTCGCTCAACCAAACTAACAACATCAAAAATCAGAGAAGAATGCTAACTAAGATATGAAAATGTTTGTGTGACGAACATGATGTTGGTCAAAAATTTGTTTTTTACAAGCTGTCTGCCCCGACTTCAACATTTTGCTTCCACCTAATATTTTGAGCTGGAAGCTTACATTGTGTTAATACAAGATAAAAAATCTTATTCCTCCTATATTTGCCTTTTTTTATATCTTAGTGTACTATGTAACTATTACACTGGAATGTGAGGTGATATAAATGAAAAGTTTTGTTGCATTATTGCAAAAAGAATGGGTGCTTATGCGTGGAAATGTTCTGTTTTTATTTATTAGTAGCTTGTTAGCCGTGTTTGTGTTACCTTATATTTTGAGTAAAAATATGGAAATTAATATGACGGCAGATGAATGGACCTTTCTGTTTCTTTTTTATTCTATTCTAGTAGGTATACTATTTGCGCCTGTGCAATTGTTTAAAAGCATGCAGACTGAGATTAAACGTAAAGAGGTATGGTTACATTCACCGCAATCTATTTACAAGCTTCTTGCTGCAAAAGTATTGTTTAACCTGTGCACGTTTCTTGTGTTTACATTTGTTATTTTGAGTAGTGTGTTTCTTTTAGTGGTCTCGCAAGAATGGAACATCATTAAAATTGTGGTAGCAAGCACAGTAATGACGATTAGTTTAACTTGTTTGCAACTATTAATTTTAATCTATATGCAGGTTGTTTATGTATGTTATTTGCAACTGAACTATTACATTGGTAAATTTGCGATTATTGTTGCGCCACTCGCTCTTTTGGCTGGCTATCTGCTAACAAAATTTGAGGAGAGTGTATTGTATCGCACACTGTTTCAGCATGGCTATATTTCTTTAGAGCCGCTTCAGCAATATTTGCAGTTATCTGACTATCCGCTACTTTTTATTATTAATTCGGTGTATATTGGCCAATTATTATTTTATGGCGTTCTACTCGCTGTTTTATTTATGGCTAGCTCAAAATGGCTTGAAAAGGTGGTAACGCGGTCATGACGGATTTTACACGTGATAAGCCAATTTATAGTCAGTTAGTCGACCGCATATGTGGGGAGATGATTAAAGGACATTTACAATTAGGCGATAAGCTGCCATCTGTGCGTGAATATGCGGTGCAGAGCGGTGTGAATGTGAATACGGTACAACGTGTTTATAAGGAGCTGGAGTTGATGCAATTAACGGAAACTAAAAGAGGGCAAGGGACTTTTATTACGTCTGATGAAGGACGGCTGCTGGAGCTGCGTGATAGCATGAAGGAGCAGTTGGCGGAAAGTTTTTTAGCATCGATTGCATCATTTGGCTTTACGAAAGAGGAAATGCTGCAACTGTTAGAAAAAAAGGAGTGAAACTATGCTACAGCTTTCGAATATTCGCTTTTCCTATATGAAAAGACCTGTTTTACAAAATATTTCATGTCAAGTAACTGTTGGTAAAATCGTTGGCGTTGTTGGAGAAAATGGGGCAGGGAAATCAACATTATTACAGCTAATAGCAGGTATTTTGCGACCACAACAAGGGGAAATTACATTAAATGGTCAGCCTGTTGTTAGAACGACTGCCGATCAAATTGCCTTTTTACCTGATACGGATTTATTTTACGATTTTTATACGGCTGAGCAGCTCTTTCACTTTTATGCAACACAGTTTGCTGATTTCTCTTATGAAAAAGCTTCGATTGTGGGTGAGTTTTTGGAAATTGAGCGTGGTCGTAAATTGCGCCAATTATCAAAGGGGCAGCGTGGTCGTGTGAAAATGGCGGCAACTTTAGGACGTGAAGTGCCGTTGTATGTAATGGATGAGCCTTTCGCCGGGTTAGATCCGATGGTAAAGGATGCGTTAATTAAGGGGCTCATTCAATTTACAAATATGGAAACGCAAACAATCATTTTATCCACGCATGAATTATATGAGGTGGAGCCCATTTTAGACGAGGTATTGCTTCTGCGTGATGGGCGCATTGCTGCACATGAGCAGCTAGAGGTAATTCGAGATGAACACAATCAAAACGCCGTGCAATGGATGAAAGCCTTGCATGTAGAGAGGATGAAATAAATGACACAACAGCCGATTGTACAGCTGCGTAATTTAACAAAAGTTATTCGTGGCAAGAAACTGATTGATCGCCTTAATTTAGATTTATATCCAGGGCAAATTACTGGATTTTTAGGTCCGAATGGCGCGGGGAAAACAACGACAATTCGTATGATGACAGGGTTAATGCATGCGACAGAGGGGGAGGTGCTCATCGATGGACAGTCACTCAAGGAGCATTATGAGGAAGCGATTAGTAAAGTTGGGGTAATCGTTGAAAATCCTGAAATGTATAAATATATGTCGGGCTATAAAAATTTACTGCATTTTGCACGCATGCACCACAATATTAGCAAGGAACGCATGGATGAAGTTATTCGCCAAGTAGGGCTGGAGAAGCGCATTCATGAAAAAGTGTCGACCTATTCATTAGGAATGCGTCAGCGCTTAGGTTTAGCTCAAGCATTATTGCATCGCCCGAAGTTTCTAATTTTAGATGAGCCAACTAATGGCTTAGACCCTGCCGGCATTCGCGAGTTCCGCAACTATTTGCGTAAAATCGCGGCAGAGGAAGGTGTTTCGGTTTTCGTATCAAGCCATTTGCTTTCTGAAATGGAGCTGATGTGTGACCGTATTGCGATTATACAAAATGGTCAGCTGATTGATATTCGTGAGGTGCGCGGAGAAGCGGAAACGGTTTATTATGTAGAAGCTGCGCCTTTAGCGAAAGTCCAAGCAGTTGCTAGCAAATTGCAGCTTGAATTTACGGCAAAGGAACAAGGGGTAGAGCTGCAAATGGCAAAAGAGCAAGTACCACAGCTAATTGCCGAGCTCGTAGCACAGCAAGTTCAAATTTTTGCTGTTCAGCCGCAACAAAAAACGTTAGAAGAGCAATTTTTAGAAATGACAGGAGGCGGACAAATTGCTGAAACTCATACAAAATGAATGGATGAAATTATGGCATCAAAAAGCGACATGGGTAATGCTTGGCATTTTAGCCGTCATTATTATTGGCGCAGCAGGCTTAAACAAATATTATGATGAAGTAGATTCACGTGATTGGCGCATCGTGGAACAAGAAAATGTTGAAATGTATCAAGGTATGCTTGCCGAAGAGCAAAATGCATCAAACACATACTGGCAAAACGAATTAACAATTTCTGAATATCGTTTAGCACAGGATGTTGCACCACCTAATGGTATGACCGTCGCTAGTTTTATGAATTTTAGCGTGCAGCTCATCTCCATTGTTACGCTGTTTACCGTTATTGTAGCTGCCAGCATCGTATCAAGTGAATTTTCAACAGGAACAATCAAAATGCTTTTAACGCGTCCTGCTTCACGTGCCAAAATTTTAACTTCAAAGCTCCTAACAACATTTATTTACGGTCTTTTTATGATTGCGGTTAATTTTGCTTTGACATGGGTGATTGCACTTATTTTATTTAATGGCAATACTGGCACTTTACTAGAGGTTGTCAATGGTCAAGTACAAGAAGTCAATGTTTTGAATAATTTAATCGAGCTGTCGAGTTTGTCAGCAGGTAATTTTATTATGTCAGTTCTTTTTGCCTTTTTACTCGGTTCTGTTTTCCGTTCTAGTGCCCTAGCAATTGGTTTAACGATGTTTTTATCGTTTATGGGTGGCGTGATTATCATGTTTATTAGCAGATATGCATTCGCTAAATATATTTGGCTGACACATACAGATTTAACGCAATACGCTCGTGATGGTCACCACATGATTGATGGTGTAACAATGCCTTTTTCGATTAGCGTGTTAATCGTTTACGCTATTGTTTTCCTAGCGATTAGCTATTTATCGTTTACAAAGCGTGACGTAACGGCATAGATTTTATGAGCAAAAAAATTGTCATAAGCTCTGACTGTCAAGTAAGCTAAATAATGTGTTTGAAATATATTATTTTCGGATACATTATGATGAACGCAATTTGAGATGGAGGCAAAATGATGAACGTTGTAGCAATCGTAGGAAGTTTACGTGAGGCATCATACAATATGAAGCTAGCAAAATTTATTCAAAATCGTTATGCGGAAAAAGTGACGGTGGAGATTTTACCATTACATGATATTCCAATGTATAACCAAGACGAGGAAAATAATCCGACACAGGCAGTTGTTGAATTTAAGGCGAAAGTTAAGGCAGCTGATGCTGTACTTTGGGTAACGCCTGAATATAATGCATCCATTCCTGGTGTTTTAGGCAATATCATCGACTGGTTATCACGTGTTGATAAAGTGATGATTGGCAAACCATCCATCGTGATGGGAGCATCAATGGGGAACTTAGGTACAGTAAAGGCGCAAATGCATTTACGCGATATTTTATTCGCACAAGGCCTCGGCTCGCCAGTGCTACAAGGCAATGAAGTGTATATAGGTGCCGCGCATACGAAGTTTGACGAGGCAGGCAACTTAACAGATGAAGCAACAATCCAATTTTTAGATAAAGTAATAGACAATTTTGTTGCGTGGGTGAAGTAAAATAGTAGCGGTTAAGGATATAGTTCCTTAGCCGCTTTTTTTATGATATATTTGTCAAAAATAATGAGGAGGATGTTCCATGCGCTCTTTGCTGACAAAAATAAAAGAAATCTTCGTACCAAATAAATCAATTCCCAAAAATGCTTGCTTCTTTTGCAAGCGAAAAATGCCAGATTTGCGAAATTACCGCAATGAGGCAAATAAGCGTATTAAAGTGTGTTACCAATGTGTGGAATACGCGGAACGACGCGCGTACCGTAAATAAATTGTGTGAGAATTGTGTGTGTGCCTGGCACCAGTATTTATTTCCCAAATACATATGTTTTCAACAAGGCAAGCCGCTCGCGCATTCTCGATTTCGCTTCTACGGATGTTGGCGTGCCTGCTGCAAGTACGTCCGCTTCTAGACCGACAACCTCCGCCAAAAATTTCGCCCGCTGTAAATGGTAATCATTCGATGCAATCGTAATTGTTGCAATGTCTGCTGGCAGTAGCTCCTTGGAAAATAGTAAATTTTCATATGTAGAAGTAGACGCTTCCTCAAGTAAAATGCGCTCTGCTGCGATGCCTTTCTCAATCAAATAATCTGCCATCACAGACGCCTCTGTTGCTGGCTCATCACGTCCTTGTCCACCCGATACTATCACCTTGACATGTGGATAGTCATGCAAATAAGCTGTTGCTGTCTCGAGTCGTGCTTGCAAGGAAAGAGATGGTTCGCCAGTGTGTCGCACTTGTGCACCTAAAATAATTAAATAATCATTTGTTCCATCCGCTGTTGAGGAAGCGCCCTTGTTTATTTCTGCGCCTAACAGGTAGTAGCCTGCGCCACAAAGAGCTGCAATAACGGCTGTTAGCGCAATCCATTTTTTCATATCATCACCTCTTCTATAGTTTGACGAGCGTGGACGAAAAAAAGATTCAAATCTATTGGAAAACAGCACAAATAGTGCTAGGATAATAGATGACAACGATTTGCAGGGGGACGCAGCGCGCGTTGAGAAGGTTAAAACCTGACCCTTAGAACCTGTTCAGTTAACACTGGCGTAGGGAGCAAAATACGAACCTTGTATTTGCAGCTCTCTATTTTAGAGGGCTTTTTTTGTCGTAAAATGGAAAGAAAGAGGTTATAAACGATGACGATCGATAAAATTAAACAGAAGCATCCACTCATTCACTGCATCACCAATTATGTCGTAGCAAACTTTACAGCGAACGGGCTGTTAGCCATTGGCGCATCTCCGGTTATGGCGGACGAAGTGAGCGAAGTCGAGGAAATGACAGCGATTGCGAACGGCTTATTAATTAATATTGGCACATTGAATCAAATGAAAGTACCAGCAATGCTTGCAGCAGGAAAGGCGGCAAATAAGCATGGTGTACCTGTCGTATTAGATCCTGTCGGCGTTGGGGCAACGAGCTACCGCAAGCAAGTGATACAAGATTTATTACAGCAAGTGAAATTTACATTAATTCGCTGCAATGAAGGGGAGCTTGCTGCTATCGCTGGTGTAGCATGGCAGGCAAAAGGCGTGGATAGCGGTCAAGGAACGATTGATACGGTTGCTGTCGCACAGGAAGTAGCGCAAAAATATGATACAATTGTTGTTGTAACAGGCGAGACGGATATTGTCACAGATGGAACGATTGTGGAAAAAATAGCGGGCGGTCATGAGCGCATGACAGCTGTGACGGGCTCAGGCTGTTTATTAAGTGCACTTTGCACAGCAGCACTCACAGTGGAAGGTGAGTCTACTGCGAATTTAGCTGCGCTTTTACAGACCTATAAGCAAATTGCGCTAGAGGCAGCGAACAATTCTACATATATCGGTTCGTTCCAAGTAGAAATATTGAATGGCTTAGAAAAATACGCGAGAGGTTGATTTAGATGAATATTGTCATGACAATTGCGGGCTCCGATAGCAGTGGTGGAGCAGGAATACAGGCGGATTTAAAAACATTTCAGGAGCTAGGTGTGTACGGCACATCGGCTATCACAGCGTTAACAGCTCAAAATACGCTGGGTGTATCCGATATTTTAGCGGCATCACCTGAATTTACCGTTGCCCAAATACAGGCGGTTTTTGAGGATTTACAAGTGACAGCTGTGAAAACGGGTATGCTTTTTTCCGCAGAAATTATTGAGGCAGTGACAGAAGAACTACAAAAGCATAGTGTGCAGCTTGTTGTCGATCCCGTTATGATTGCTAAGGGTGGTGCGAGCCTATTACAGCAGGAGGCGATTCATGCATTAAAAACGAAGCTATTGCCTATCGCAACTGTGCTAACACCGAATATTCCAGAGGCTGAAGAAATTACAGGCATTCAAATTGAAACCGTTCAAGATATCGAAACGGCTGCAAAGAAAATTTTAGCGCTAGGCGTGCAATGTGTTGTCATGAAAGGCGGTCATTTAGAAGGGGAAGAAGCGGTTGATATGGTCTATTTTGCGGATGGTGCTTTCTTTGCGATGAGCAGTGAGCGCATTAATACGAAGCATACACATGGAACAGGCTGCACATTTTCCGCAGCGTTAACCGCATTTTTAGGAAAAGGCTATGCTTTGCGCGATGCGATTATTGAGGCGAAGCATTTTATCCAAGCGGCAATTTCACACCCATTAAATATCGGCAATGGGCATGGGCCGACGAATCATTTTGCCTACCGTAAGGCGCAAGTGAAAGGTCAGGTGAAATTGCATTGAAACGTGAAACATTAGCGGTTTATTTTATTATGGGGACAGTCAATTGTCCGCGTGAGCCACTTGCGATTTTAGAGGAAGCCTTGCAGGCGGGCATCACGATTTTTCAATTGCGTGAAAAGGGAGACGGTGCGCTAACAGGAGAAGCCTTGCTGGATTTTGCGAAACGCTGTCAGGCACTTTGTCGCACATATCATGTCCCTTTTATTGTCAATGACAATATCGAGCTTGCATTAGCATTGGATGCGGACGGCGTTCATGTTGGACAAGAGGATACGGAGCTTGCGAAAATTCGTCAGCAATTGGCGGGCAAAATCATCGGTGTATCCGTTCATAATCATGAGGAAATGCATGCTGCTGTAACAGGCGGAGCAGATTATGTTGGCATAGGTCCGATTTTCGCAACAATTTCAAAAGCGGATGCCAATAAGCCAGCAGGCGTCGAGTTTTTGGTGGAGGCAAGAGCTAGCTATCCGCAATTTCCAATTGTAGCGATTGGTGGCATTACGCCAGAGTGCACGGAACAGGTGCTAGCGGCAGGAGCGGATGGCATCGCCGTTATTTCAGCGATTTGTCAAAGTGAGAACATTGAGCATACGGTGAAGAATTTTAAATAAAGTGAAACGCCATCTTCCACAGAGTGTTATTTGGAAATAGGCAATCTGTTCATACGAAATAAATTTTAAAACTGAGCATGCAATTTATGCTCAGTTTTTGTATTATTAGTAAAAAGGAGGTTGGTGAAGAATGAGAAAATTGCTATGTTCAATTGTCATGCTAAGCGTGTTCACAATTATGACAGCTTGTGCAGCACCAAGTAAAGACATAACGATTAAACCACTTGAAGATTCAGACTATGTACATACCTTTCAGGAGTTGCATTTAGGTCATATATGGGATTTTGATTTTTACTTGCCGAAAGCTGATCAACGAACAGTCCAGCTATGGGTGGAGAAATACAGTGATGGGCAAAAAGACGAGCAGTTTGAGGTGGGTTTAAGCTATGGGATGAGCCCATCAAAGGCAGAAAAGGGGCATATCGGATTTGGGCTGTTAGATGGAGATACGCGCTCCTTATTTTTTTATGCACCAGGTGTGAAAGGAAAGCCACAAACCCTAGAAAACTTGAGGCTTGATGAAGGAATGAGCACAGGCCAATATGCCTTTACAAAAGAGCAAAAATTAGAGCTGAATACAGAGTACATCGTAGGTGCATACCGACAATCATTGAATAATTCGATGCGAAGTGGCTATGATTTCACAAGTGCTGAAGAGGTACAACAGCTTATTGATGATGATACGAATGTGCTGTTATTCAAAATAAAAATTACGGAGAGTGAATAATGATGCTGAAGCAAGCAACGGTAGAAGAGGCACAGCAAGTCGCGTTATTGGCACAAAGGCTATGGCCCGATAATGAAGTAAGCGATTTACAAGTGGAAATGGCGCAGCTTTTGCACAAGAAAGACGTCTTCATCGTGCTAGCATATGCTGCGGAGCAGGCAATTGGCTTTGCTCAATGTCAGCTACGCTATGACTATGTCGAGGGAACAGAAACGAGCCCTGTTGGCTATTTAGAAGGTGTCTATGTAGAAAAAGGAGCACGTTTGCAAGGGCTGGCGAAAAAGTTGATTGCTGCATGTGAGGAATGGGCACGCCAGCAAGGCTGTACAGAGTTTGCGAGCGATTGTGAGCTAGATAATCAGGATAGCTTAAACATGCATTTGCAACTTGGCTTTAATGAGGCGAATCGCGTAATTTGTTTTACGAAAAAACTGTAGGAGGAATTGGCAATGATGCTAGGACGTTATATGGCAACAAAATTGGCAGCTGCAGGTTTTGCGATGACCATTATTTTTAGCTATTTACTTGTCGTATCGAATTTTAATTTATATACGTTTAGTGAAATGGCACGCATATGGATGCTATGGGCTGTTATTTTTGGCTATGGCATTGTGATTACTTGTGTAATAGATGCTGTAATAGAGAGATGGGAGGCGTTGGCACGTTATAAAACGGCATTATATCTTTTAGCAGGCGCACTCTTTTTCTTACCCTTTGGTCTAAATACTTTTACACTCATCGCAGGCATTGTCGGTGCTTTCGTAGCGGGAATGTTTTTACTAGGGCAAACGCTGGCAACAAACTATCGTGCTTGCAATATAGCTTTTATCGTCATACCATTGCTGTTTTTGCTGCTGATTCAGCTTGATTACACGACAAAGAAGGGCTGGGAGGCAACAAGCACAAGCAACAGCTATCATGTGACATACGAGCATTTTAATGGGGAGCATAAAATTCCTTTAGTACTAAAAAAGGGTGATATTGTGACAAATAAAATCGTGATGAATCTAGCCAGAGGGGTTGGTGGTCATCACTTAGAAAACGCAAGTGGTCAAATTCTTGGACAAACAGAGCTTGGTCACGATCGTTTGCAAGCAGAAATCGAGCAGGATGGCACATATTATATTGTGCTTACAGGCGAGCGCGCGGCAGGGGATGCAACGGTTGAGTGGGAAATACAGTAGGGTGTCTATCAAATGCTAGACACCCACCATCCCGCAAAGGCGAGCAATATGCCGAATAAACAGCTAAGGCATAGATACGTAACAGCAGCAAGCAAACCTCGGCTTTCATAAAGCTTAACACTTTCAACGGAAAAGGTTGAGAAGGTGGTAAACGCGCCTAAAAAGCCTGTCCCGACAAGAAGTTGTATAGAGGAGCTTGGCCCAATGCCGATGCAAACGCCTAATAAAAAGGAGCCGACTAAATTAATTGCAAATGTAGCAAGCGGGAGATTGGTTTTCACATGAGCTTTCACCCAATTGCTAATCGCAAAACGGCTAATGGCACCAAAAAAGCCACCGATGGCAACAAAAATCATAGACCATCCTCCTTTGCACCAAGACGTAGACCAACAAGCGCACAAATAAAGCCACCAACTAAACTAACAAGGATATAGCTCAAGGCAGCGAAAACTTGCCCGTTCATCAATAACGTCAGATTTTCAACACTAAATGCAGAAAATGTCGTAAATGCGCCTAAAAAACCTGTTGTAATGGCGGTCGAAATCGTTGAGCTAATGCGCGGAAAACGCGGTAAAAAGCTCGTCAGCCAGCCGAGCAATAACGCACCAACTAAATTAATCAATAATGTAGCGATGGGAAAGGCGCTATCGAAAAGAAGTCCGATGGCATAGCGCAAAGAAGCCCCAAGCGCACCAGCAAGACCAACGAATAAATAATGAATAAAATCACTTCCTTCTAAAGCATATTTTATCATAATCCATGAGGTGAGCCGATGTTTTATTATGTGATGGTATTTTCAGTAACGATAATTTGTTTGCAAGCAAAATTCGCAAAAGTAGGGCATTTCAAACGATGTCTTGTCTTTACGGTTATTTATTTTATAGGCATGCAGCCTGTTCTTAACAGCAAAATAAATATGGTCATCATGATGAACTTTTTTGTTGTAATGGTGACGATGCTCACCGTTTCCTATTTTAAGCGTAATAGCTTTACATAAAGTGTGGCTGATTGATTGAAGTTGTCTTGCGGGCGAAATGGAGGCTTGGTTGGGCGAATTTCCTTGTTCGTTGGGCGAATTTTGCGATTGGTTGGGCGAATTTGTTTGGTCGCTGGGCGAATCGTTACTTTTGAACTAGCAATTTCTTCTTTTAAGCTGGATTTTCGTTATTCAAAAACGAGGAATTGTAGATTAGATTTTTACTATTAGAATAAAGGGAGTGAATACATGAGAATTCGCAGTGCAGTTGTGATTGAAGAAAATGATCATCTATTAGTCATCAAACGTGTCAAAAATGAGCAAACGTATTTTGTTTTTCTAGGAGGGCAAGTCGAGCAAGAGGAAACGGTTGAACAAGCCGCTATTCGAGAGGCGTTGGAGGAGGCAGGCGTCATTGTTGAGCTGTTAGAGCTACTTTGCATGGTGCCATTCAATGGCAAGCAATTTTACTATCGTGCAAAAATCGTTGGTGGTGAAGTCGGTGCAGGCACTGGGCCAGAATACAGCCAACCAGAGCTGTACACAGGCACCTTCGAACCAATGTGGTTAGCGAAAAAGGATGTAACCACACTCGATGTGAGACCATTGGAAGTCGTAGAAATGATTACTGGCAAAAACTAAATAAAACATAAGCCCGAGTGATAACAATCGTTCGGGTTTTATTGCGATTGAGCAATAATTGCTGCGAAAAATAAGAGGCATAGGATCAAATGCTTGCGTGACCAATATCGTTTTAGACAAAAGCCTGAATATAATTACAGCAGGCGTAATAAATTTTGCTTAAAAACTCTTGGAACCAAATTTGCAATACGACAGTCCTATACAATGAAATTCTTGTTTTTCAATATATTTTTATCGAAAAACGATAAAGTGAACCTTCAATCAGTGGGGGTTTTCCTCATCCCCCACTGATTGGTAG
>NZ_PYWN01000013.1 GCF_003049505.1 Metasolibacillus meyeri | reverse complement strand
TACAGGCTGTTGATCCCCCACTTAACTATTTCGTTCCACTCACTATTTTGAAGTAGGGTCTTATAGCCTGTTAATACGGGATAAATAGAAGCTCATAACAAAAAGCTCGCCTTTCTTCCCTATTGTTCTAATGCCTTCATCCATAAATCCACATTTCTTATATAAATGCTGCGCTGCCATATTTTCAGCATTGACAGCCAATACAATTTCATTGATATGCGGAAAATGAGTTTCCACAAAGGCCGGTAGTAATTTCAATGCTTGTTTCGCATAACCTTGACCTAGAAATCGAAAATCTGTCGAAAACGCTCTTACTAAAATAGCAGCTGTATTTTCCGAATAAGGCGTGACCCCATCTTTCTCATGCAACGTAAAAAAAGTAACTAAGCTAGTATTTTCAATAGCTAGTATAGAATGACGTGTTGAGTCCTCTTTTTGCTTTTCTACACATGCTTGAGGCGTATCTGTATAATTTAATTGCTCATCAGTTAATATGTAATTCGCTACTAAATCAAAAAATTTCTCCTCATAAAAAACTAATTCCATTATTTCCACCCCCATAAAAATATACTAGCATGAACAGTACAAATTAAAACATAATCTGTACAACTCACACTAGTATAAGTTTAATTTAATAAATACAAATTCTCTTCAAGTAAATATTCAAATTCATATGAATAAATATTAATACTGGCATTAATGGCAGCGGCAAAATTACATACTCTTGGCTCTAACATCAAGTTAAGCATACGCCCTCCATCAACACCCATAACAATTGCCATTTCCGCAGTCAATTGATACTTATTAATTAACTGCCTAATTTGATTAATTTTTGGTTCAAGTACCTCAACTAATGGCACTAATAATTTATTGGCATCATAGTTCTCATAATATTCCTTCCCATATTGCCAAGTAGTGAAATTACAAAATATCGAGTTGTAGGAAGTTGCTTCTTGTTGTTCATTAACAAACGTCGGAAGTAAATTCAATGTCTTCGTCACTTCCTCAACAGGAAAGCTATCATACTTATTTATCAAGTGAAAATAAGCTTGTACTCGCATTTTGTAACCACCTTTTTGTAAATTATTTATCATTAAAAGATATGTATTTTATTTAAAATTAAGTTACAATGACTATTTTATTTCCCCTTTTAATTTAAATAAAATAGTCATTGTACAGTGTTGTAGGAATGGGCATCCAACTTATAGTACCTGAAAATTAATCAACCTCCTCCAACAATAATCCAAACATCTTGAAATAATTGAACGACCCCTATGAATTGCACGACATCCATATCTATCCCTCCTTTATTTATTATCTTAAAGGAGAATAGTTATATTCTGACGAAATATTCCATATGAAATATTTTAGGGGTGATTATGGTGAATAGAGGAACAACTTTAAAAGAGATTCGGAAAAATAAGAATTATACACAAATAGAGGTTTCACAAGGGATTACTTCACAAGGAACTTATTCAAAATACGAGGCTAACATTAGAGATGTTGATACTGAGGTTTATATTCAATTACTTGATAAATTAAGTATTTCTCTAGAGGAGTTTGAATATATTCACAATAATTATTCCTATGGAAAGAAGAAGGAGATTATCCAGCTATTTTTCAAACTGAATTATAACAATCCTGACAAGTTACGAAGTTTAGAAAAACAAGCTTCAAATTATTTATTGCTAGACAACGATATAGATATTAAAGAAATTAAATTAATATGCAAAGCCTTTTTAAAATTATCCGAAGGTAATATAAATGAGGCAAGGGAGATTATACAACCTATTTGGGAACGTTTATCTAAATTTGATCAGTTATACATCCATGATATCGGGTTAATTAATACTATTTTATTCTTATTTCCAGTAAATATTGCTATAGACTTCACTAACAATGTCTTAAAGCGTTTAGATACTTATACTGGGTACAGAGAAGTAGAATTATTAAAAAGTGCTTTTAATATTAATCTTTCATTATTATTAATAAAAAATAGAGATTTTGTTACAGCCCTAGCTATTTTAGAAAAATCATTACAAAAATACAGACAGATTATGAATTACTCCATACTAGCACTACATTTTTCTAGAAAAGCTATCTGTCTCTTCCATCTAAAAAACAAAGGTTCACAAGCTTTATTAAAGCAAGCAGATCAACTATTAGCTTTATATAAAGACGAACAATATTATAAAAAAATCAAATCAGAATACGACTATTATACGTCTAGCAAATTTAACTAAAATACCAATTCACAAAAATCACTATTTCATAAATCATGCTAACTCACTTTTCTTTTACCTATTAATCAAAATTATCATATAACTCTTTTAATCAAATATTATAAAATAAGCGTATAAGCTTATTTAATTTTTTAGGAGGCATATACATGGTTGGCTCAACAATAAAAAAAATAAGAACTAGTAAAAATTACTCTCAAGCACAAATTGTCCGAGATACTCTTCATCAAACCAGTTATTCAAAATTTGAATTAGGTAAAATTAATTTAACAACAGAGCATTTCAATATAATTTTACAAAGGCTAGATATTGGTCATGATGAATTCGAGTATCTTCACAACAATCATCAATTCACAGAACGTAATTACATTATCCAATCGTTTTTAAAACTTCGATTTATAGATATCAATATATTGGAAGAAATAATTCATAAAGCAGAAATACTACTACAAAAAGATGAAGATCAATATATTCAAGATATTTATTTTATAAGTAAAGGATTTATTTCATTAAAACAAGATGGAAACTTTGATACCGCATGCAGCTATGCCCAACAAGTATGGGAACGTCTCCAAAAATTTGATACATGGTATTTATCTGATATTTATTTAATAAATAATATTCTATTTTTATTCCCCATAGAAACAGCTATTTCAATTAGTCACTTAGCAATAACTCAACTTGAGCGATATCTCGACTTAGATGTGAAGTATCACCTTCTTACCGCCACATTACAATATAATTTAGTTCATCTATTAATTCGAGAAGGCTATTTTCAAAGAGCCCTTGAATTAAATGAGCAAGTAATAGCAAATTTCAAGAACAGAAAGATATATTTTCAGACAACTCTATCTATGTTACGCCAACAGTTATTACTAGAAAAATTAAATAAAGAGACGTATATTGAGGATAATATTAATAATTTGTTCCATCTTGCTACAATTATTGGTGATCAAGAGTTACTAGAAAAGTTAGATGAAGAGCGAACTTACTTAACACAAATTTTACAGTTACACTTATAAATAAAGAATTGATAATAAAATTCACTAAGAAGTCATTATGGCGATATTATTTTTTAGTTTATGGTGTGTCCAAAATGTATGTATCAAGAAAATCAATGGATATTGAAATTAATTATGGTTTAGAATTATTAGTTTTAATAGGCATTGATTTCTATTAAATTCGATCATACGAAGCCTTTTGTTCAAGTTACAATGGATACATGTATTATCATTACCACATAACTTATAAATCCCCTATTATTTGAATTATAAATGTTTTAGTGGTACACCACTTTCTTTTGACAATTTTTATAATAAATGAGATTTAAAAACTTTAATACCATTATTAAAAAAATAGTATCTTTTCTTCTAATTTTCTCTACCGTATTCAGTACATTTGATTTTAAAAATGTAGCGAGTGCTTCAACAGACGATAATAATCTTGATACTCAAACTATACAAATAGTAGATGACGGCCTTTATGTCAACGATATTTTCTACGCTATAGAAGAATTTGAAACATTACTAAAACAAGCAGTATTTGTTGAGAATACAGGAGTCAGTACATTTGCTATAACTTCAGCGTTGGCAGGTACATGGTTTATTCCTGGTATAGGGCAAGTTGTCATCACCACTGCTGGAGTTGTTATAGATGGTGGTGCAATTATTGCTGCTGGTTCATGGATTTATAACTCCATAGAAGCGTATTTTGCCGAAAAAGCTTATGAAGAGCACAAACAAAAAGGTCCTAAAACTGATGGTCACACAGTAGACAGCAATCCAAGCAAATTACCTACAACTGGAACACCTCTTACTAGTCGAGATAGAACAGCAGATGGTAGTTGGAATGGTAAAGTTCTTCAAAGAAGATACTACGACAAAAACGGAAATGTCGATTTAGATATTGACTATACAGCTCATGGAAATCCAAAAGCTCATCCAAAAGTGCCTCATAGACATGATTGGAAAAATGGTCAAAGAGGTCCTTGGTATTAAAAGGAGTAAAGTACATGACAGAAAAAGAATACTTAGAATTCAAAAGCCTCATAGCAATTGGGGAAGAATTAAATTTTTACTATAACGATGATGAGTATTGGATAAGCCATAACCCTGGAAAATCTTATCTATCAAGAACTAAAGACCAATATTCTCAGGAATTCAACGGATATGAAGAACTTTTTGAAAAGGCAACAATAGAAGGTATAAAATTTTCTGAAATATATCCAAAATTAAAATGGTAAAAACATACTGGAGATTAGTAGTACAAACCAAGGCCATGGTTTGTGCTACTATTTTTTTATATGTAGAAATAAAGAAAAGCCGACCAGCCTCTGGGACCAGTTCGAGTCCGTATTTAAAACCAGCTAACTTCTCTCCCTTATATGAATCAGTTTAGTATGTTGGGTCCGAAGAGATTGTGTAGAAGAAAGTGGAATCGATAAGGTATTGTGAAGGCTTCTATGATCTGTAAAAAGGAGAAGATCAAAATGAAACATGTGATTGCGTTAGATATAAGTAAAGGAAAAAGTACCATTACAATTTATGATAGCTATCGCCAATACACGTGCTGATTTCGAACGATTACATAAAAAAATCAAAGACATTCAGTCACTTGATAGACAAGCCCCAGAAATCGTATTTGAAGCGACAGGTGTCTATTCAGTTTCTTAAAGATTACGAGTATGCATACTGCCGTATGAATCCGCTTAAAGCAAATTTACAGATAGCGAAAATGCGACGAAATAAAATCGACATCAGTGATGCCCATGAACTTGCTAAAACTCATTTCAAAATGGCATGTGAAACTACCTATATTCTGGATGATTACTATGAACAGATGCGTGTCATGACGCGTTATTACAATGAAATTGATGAAGAAATGATTTTACTGAAAAGCAGGATGCATTCGATTTTACATCTTGGTTTCCTAGAATTAGAAAAGCTCATTACACCGAGTTCAGCTCTGTTTTTAAATGTTGTGCAACTCTATCCACACCCCTCGCTTTTACTGGGGAATTCAAAAACCATCATTAAAAATCGCTTAAAAGCCAATACAAGAAAGAATCTTTCGGTCACACGTGCGGAAATGAAAGCAGCTATTTTATTGGAAGCAGCACAAAATAGCTATCCAGCGATTAAAGCGAATGATATTCGATGTGATCAGGTTCGTGATTACGCAGCTTCCATAGCCGATTTAATGGAGAAGAAGGATGCACTGGTGAAACAAATGATGGTGTTATCAGAAGGGAGAAAAGAATATCTTATCCACCGCTCAATACCGGGGATAAGCGAATCGACAGCGTACCGGTTAATTGGAGAAATCCGGATTTTCCCTTAATCAGTTCATCTCCAGTTCAGATTCACCTCCTATAGTAAAGTTATCAAAAGTGGAGGTGCTTTTATGAATTTGGCTTGGAAGGAAATGAAACGAAATAAAGCGAGATTTTTTATAGTTGGTTCGATTGTTTTTCTGATTAGTTTTTTAACATTGATTATTTCGGGACTGGCGAATGGGCTATCTCAAGATAATGCAGCATTAATTAAAAATTTGCCGAATGGACAATTTTATATGACGGAAAAGGCTGAGGGGACATTCAATATGTCGCAAATTCCGCAAAATTTACAGAATGATTTGCTTCAGCAAGAGGGTACGGTGGCTTTATCAATTCAAATGGGTTTTGTAAATGATGAGCTGGAGAAACAGCATGGTGTCGCTTTCGTGACATCAACAGCATCCGATTTATTCCCAGTAGTCATGCAAGGTGAGGTGCTACTCGATGAATCACTACAAGAAAAAGGCATCCAAATAGGTGACCGCTTAATAAACAATCAATTGACTGATGCGTTAATTGTGAAAGGCTTTGTGAAGGAACAAAAATATAGCCATGCACCTGTTGCCTTTATTAGCCAGCAAGATTATCAAGAAATGTATCGAAGCAATGCGATGCAGTTAATTTTTGTGCCAAATGCGGAGGTACAGACGATTGATGGGCTACAAGCATTTTCAGCAAAGGCATTGCTTGAAAGCATTCCAAGCTATAAAGCGGAGCAAATGTCTTTAAATATGATTGTTGGCTTTTTGATTATTATTAGTGGCATGTTATTCGCGATTTTCTTCTACATGATGAATGTGCAAAAAATCGGCTTGTATGGCATTTTGAAGGCAATTGGCTTAAAAACAATGAAGCTGTTTCAAATTATTTGGGTACAAATGCTTGTCATTACTAGCATCGCTCTCCTCTTTGCGATTGCACTAAGTCAAGTCTTTATGCTACTTGCGCCGAGCGGAATGCCCTTTCATTTATCATTTGTAACAACACTACAATTGGCAGGCATTTTCTTAGTCATCGGCTTTATTGGTGCGACGCTTTCAGGCTTGCAAATCAAAAAAATTGAACCTTTACAGGCAATACAGCGAGGAGATGGATAATATGGCTTTATTTACAGTGGAAGATGTACACAAAACATTTCACAATGGTGATGTACAGGAGGAAATATTAAAGGGGGTTAATTTAACTTTAAATGAAGGTGAAATGACCGCTTTAGTAGGTGCTTCAGGCTCTGGTAAAAGTACGTTACTCACAATTGCTGCGGGACTTCAATCCACCACAGAAGGTAGCATTATTTTTGGTGGAAGCAATTTAGCAACTATGAATGCCGAGCAAATTCGCCAAGTACGTGCTAGTAAATTCGGCTTCGTCTTTCAATTTGCTCACCTTGTCCCCTTTTTAACTGTGGAGGAGCAACTATTTCTTATGCTGGATGTAGCGGAAACAGCTTGGTCAAAAGCCGAGCAGCAACAGCAAATCGATCACATTTTATCATTGATTGGTATGAATCATCGTAAAAAGATGTACCCTACCTCCCTATCAGGTGGAGAAAAACAGCGTGTGGCTATTGCCCGGGCAATCATTCATCAGCCAAAGGTTCTATTTGCAGATGAACCAACAGCTAGCTTAGACTCTACACGCTCAAACGAAATTATGGAGCTATTACAGGACATTACAAAAAAATTAAATATCGCTACATTAATCGTTACACATGATGAAGAAATGTTACCCTATGTCGACAGTATTGTGACAATGGTTGATGGGGTTATACAATAATATTGAACATGGTATTCTTACTTTAGGAAGGATAGCAACTATAGGCTTTTAACTGAGCATCCGTTGTCAAAGGGGCGCAATTTGTTTTTTCCTCCCCCCTGCTTGGTGTACTCGGCAGCTCAAACAAAAATACAACAACTCTAGTGTATTGATTAGACAAATATTGGTTATTATCAGGTGTATTTAGGAGAGAAATTTCCTTAATAAAGGGTCTTCACTTGTTGATTGGAACGAAGGAGGCGACTCCAGCAGAAAAAGCACGAGCTGAAAATCCATTTCTTTCGGCAATTGCCGAAAGACGTTAGTTGAAGGCGTGCCTGCGGAAAACGTCTCCCGTAGTGAAAATTAACTGTTTTCTAGCTATTTCTTGTAAAATAAAGGTTAATCAACACGCCTGCTATCCTATAATTTTATTTTCTCCAATTTCGACTAAATATTGAAACCGAAATCAAAATTAAGGAAATTACAAACTCAATTATTATTACTGTTAGCACAAGACTATCAAAGTTAGAATATACAGTACCTTCAACCTCTTTCATTACTTCCAATTCCCTCAATAAAAAATACTTAGTTACATATATCGAAACCCACAATTTCGATAGAGCTGAAAGCAAGAAAATAAGTCCGTATTTAAACACAAATACCATACCTCCCATATTTTATATAATAAATCATATATTTCCCCGCACAACTATGTTAACATAGAAAACATATAAAAATCCCATTGGAGGTAATAAAATGAAAAAACATTTTTTAGTTTTACTAACATTTCTTTTAGTTAGCAGTTTTTCAATAACGTCTAATGCTGCTGCCACAGATGAAAAAGTCAAACCAATTAAAACAGAACAACTGACTCTCGAAGATGGAACAGTAATTCCTGTGTACTATTTTGAAAATCCTGAAGACGGGGACAAACATAGAGAAGAAATGGCTAAACTCAATAATTCTTTAAGCCAAGTAAACCAAATAAACACACAACTTAATATATCACCTATGGCCATAGGTGATGAGTTCAAATTAGTAAGTTACGGTGGAACTTTAAATTACAATTTTGATGTACAATACACATACAACGGAACTTCTATACCACAAGTATGGAAACCAAGTGTTTCAAGAAGTACCTCTTCTACAACAAGTATAAAAGTTAGCTCTGGATTTGATAAAGCATTCCAAGCTGAAGTAGGTAAAACTTTTTCAAACACAACTACATGGTCCCATGCTTTTGATTTTACTATTCCTGCAAAGAAACAATATGAAATTTGGTCATGGAATGTAGCAGAGAACTGGACTTTCGATCTTAAACCTCTATTCGGATCGTCTACTAGATTCTCTGTCTACAGACCAACTACAACTTATGGTCACTCAATTTATATCTTTGATAATCCAAGAAATCCTAGATAATAATTTCAAAAAATGAAAATAGGAGGCTAGGACTACTTCTACCTCAGCCTCTTTCTTACGATTAGTCAAGTATGTTTTTTTATTTTCTTTTATGGTTTGGTTTTTAGTTTAGGAGGGGGGTACCTCCCTCCTAAACTAAATTTGCGTATGCCGAAGAAACCTAACGATTTTTATTTTTTGCGAAAGGTCCATATGATATAGTTTTAGATAGGTGATTACGATTTCTGAGCTGGTAGTGCGGACTCATAATTGTAAATAATGCCATGCGTCAGTAACTGAAATGTCACTTTCAGAAACTTCTTGATGCAGGCGATGATTGCAACCTTATGAGGCTTCCTCTGAGGTTGTTTTTTTATAGTAATAATCGACAAAATGATTCGGTTTTCCTTTTGCCATAGCATGGCACATATCATGAAATATATTACTTAATTTTATATTAATATTATTTACAAGTTAATAAAAGGGGATTTTGGTGTAAAATGAAAAAAGAAGAAGGCAAATGGGTCTATGTTGCACCTTTAGCTATTATTATTGTTTGGTTATTAACTGTTTTTGAACCTAAGGGATACAATTATATTGCTTTAGCACTTTCTTCGGGTTTATTAGCTTTTATAGGCTATATGCGTAGAAAGAGTGTTATGGATAAGTTTGCGATGTTCTTAGGTGTAATTTTATTTTTTGTTTTTGTAGTATTGTATTTTGTGAAATAAGAGTGAGAAAAAAAGAGTGGCAATTGCTACTCTTTTTTATTGATTTCCATTGCTCAAACGGATATTTAAAAAGTGCCATTATAAAGCCCACATAGCAAACTTTCCTCCGTTCCTAGTATACTTAAGAAATCCTTGTTCTAGCTCCATTCTACGCTTTTCAAATTTCCCTACTACTATCTAAAAACTTAACCAAGCTTATTTTTAAATATAATAACCACCGTTATTGTTATAACGCCAAGTAAAGCATAAAGAAAGGTAATTTGTAAGCTGTTTAAGTATGCAGATAATAAAATAAATATAGCGCCCGCTACTCCACCAATTGTAGAGCTGATACCTAAAACACTTGAATAAGTGCTACGGTATTGATCAGGTATACTGTTCGCCACTAACGTCTGCTGCGCTGGAAGCCAAATAATCTCTCCTATAGATGCAACAGCCATTGCAATGTAAAGATACGTAAATTGCTCAAAATAACTCAAACTGATATACCCTAGGAAAAAAAGAATTGTACCTAACAATAAATTGCTCATCTCTGATTTTCCTCTTAATAGCCGAACAAGAAAAAGAGTTGCAAACACAGCTATAATTGTATTTTCTCCCCTTAAAAAGCCAATTAACTGATATCCATCTTCAGCAAATAATCGAACATAGTGAATTCCTAAATAATACGACAGCTGTTCATCCATCAATGAAAAAATAAAGCTAGTGGCAACTAACATTAAGAAAGCAGGGCTGCGTAATATTTCTCGATAAACAAATAACCAGCTTCCTTTTTGATGATTCGTGGTATTCTCCACTTCAATTTCTCGTACCCTATATGTATCTTTAATAAAGAACAATATACATAAAAAGCTAACAAAAGCACTCAAGCCAACAACAAAAAATAAATGTGTTGTATATTTTGCAAATAAAAATCCACCTGCAAAACTGCCTAAAGTCAGTCCAAGATAAGCGGTCCACAGCAAAATAGTATAGATAGATTTTCTGTTTTCTGGCGTTGATTCATCTATAATAAAGGCACTATAGGCAGGATTCGCAACGCTTGAAAAGAAATAAACGAGCAAAAATCCTACTAAGCTACCATACACTTGATAGTCTATGGACATATGACAAAATGCTACGATGAAAAAGCCAATAGCAACAAAACTCTCTCCTATTAAGATTAACTTTTTTCTGCCATATATATCAGCTAGTCTTCCCTCGAATAAATAGCCTAGAATGCTTGTTGCTCCAATAAAAATAACGAATAAAGTAGTTATTTCTGCACCTATTTTTTTTACGAAAAAAACTGCCATATAAGGCATGACCATTGCATTTGAGAGAATGGTTAAAAAACGCAATGCGATACGAATGTTAATCGCCCTACTAAAAGTTTGAATGTCTTGTAAAATCATTTTTCAGCTCCTTTTATATGATTGATTAATCAATCATTTTTGATGTAACTAGACTTTCCTCTATGGAAAGTCCATCCCTCTTACTTCACACCAAATAAACGCATCGCTATCGTTGCAAATTGCTGTAGCATTTCTTCAGGCGGATTATCGACATATGATAAGCGTAAACCAAATAATAAGCTGATATAAGAAATAGCAATAATTGAAGGGTCTCCCTCTAACAATTGCTGTTTCTTCTGACCATTGGTAATTAGCTGTATAAGTGATTCATACAACTCATTAGTTTGTTGATTAATATGTTTGAACATTGTTGGAAATTTTTCATATTGTCCATTTACTTGTACGATTAAATGCATGTAAACTTTCTGTTCATTAAAAAAAGTAACATGCTTTTTAGTCATCTCTTCAATTTCGTGTTGATAGGATATAGGGCTAACATTAAATGTCTGTAACTCCGCAATTAATGGTTGCCATGGCTGCACAACACATGTGTAAAACAGCTCTTCCTTGCTACCAAAGTATGTCGCAACAGTACCAAAGCCCACTCCAGCTTTTTTCGCAATATCCCCCATCGTTGTACTCTCATAGCCTTTTTCTGCAAAAATCGATGTTGCCGCCTCTAAAATTCGCGCTTTTTTTAATTCCATATTTCGTGCCACTTTATTGCTAGCCATTTTCTTCACACCTTTTGATTGATTAATCAATTTTATTTTAAAACGGCTTGTGATAAAAAGCAAACTAAAAAAAGCTGAAAATTATTTTGATAGCATTGATTTTCTGCATTTTTTTAAGTAATTATACTTTCCTCATAACAAGATGAATAGCCTTTAAATTATTCCCACAGTTTATTTATTATGCATACACTCAAATGAAATAGCAGTTGACACATATTTCAATCCAAAGGACAATAATAAAGAGAATATACACCTTTTACAATATTTGAAATAATGGAAGGGATGGAGTGCGATGAGATTTTTTGATCGTATTAAATTTGATGGGTTACGTTCACGAGATTGGGTTATTTACAAATACCCAAAAGAAGATATACGACTAGGTAGTACATTAATTGTAAATGAAGGACAAATAGCGTTATTTGTAAAAAATGGACAAGTATGCGATGCATTTTCTTCTGGTTCATATGTACTTTCCACAAATAATTTACCTATCATCGGTTCTCTTTTAAATCTTGTATATAATGGAAAAACGCCATTTACAGCGGAAATTTACTATATCAATTTAACTAATAAGCTTGATTTGTATTGGGGAACTTCCCATCCAATTCAATTAATTGACCCTAAATACTTTGTGAAGCTACGAATTCGTGCATTTGGTCAAATGGCCTTACGTATTGATAACTATATGCTATTCTTTTCAGAGCTTATTGGTAGTATGACTTCAGATGAGATCGTGCAGTATGAAAAGGTGCAAGAGTATTTCCGAGGCTTATTGATTACACATATTAAAACAGAGCTAGCAAATAAAATTATTCGAGAAAAAATTTCAGCTTTAGAAATTTCAACAGAGTTAGCAAATCTTTCTCAATCAATGAAAGATATTGTTCAGGAAAAATTCCGGCAATATGGCTTTTCACTATTAAGTTTCCATATAAAATCAATTAACTTCCCTGATGAAGACTTTGAAGAAATTAATAAAATTCTAACTTCCCGAGCTAGGTTTGAAATCATGGGAGATGACCGCTATACAACAGAAAGAACCTTTAATGTCTATGAGGATGTAGCTAATAATCCAAATAATGTGACGAGTACAGTGCTACACAACAATTTGAGCGCGAACACTTTCAATGAAATTTTCACAAGTGTGCAACAACATCTTCAACCATTGAAAAATATGAATACACAGGGAGTAGTTTGTCCTTCATGTAATTTTAAAAACAATAACAATGCAAACTTTTGTGCAAACTGCGGCAAGAATTTTAGAAACTCTACCTGTTCTTGTGGTACAACACTAGATCCTAGTGCTCGATTCTGCCATAATTGTGGGGCAAAAGCAAATTAATGAGATTTATCACGCTCTCTCAGGCAACTGAAGGCATTTACGCCAAGACGTAATGGATATTTTCATTGAGTATAGGCAAAGTGACAAAATTCATTCACATTATAATTATACAATCTAGGAGGCTTCCTTATATGAGTAATTTAAAATGCTCTCAATGCGGCGCACCTGTTGAAACAAATAGAACACATTGCAAATATTGTGGAGGAAAATATAACTTCCCTTCTCAAGCAGCAGCACAAGCGAATATGGACGAGTCTACTTTTCAACAAAGAACTTCTCAAACGTCTGGACATAGGGAGTATGCTTCTGGTATAGATCCATCATGGCCAATTAAATCCCAGGGACTTGCTGCTTTTTTAGCTTTCTTTTTTGGTGGATTGGGTCTTCACAAGTTTTATCTAGGACGCCCTTGGATGGGACTTTTTTATTTACTCTTCTGTTGGTCAGGTGCTCCAACTGCTATCGGTATGATTGAGGGCGTTGTTTACTTATTACAAAATAAACATACTTTCCAAGTTAAAAATAAAGTTCGTATATTTACTTAAAAATAATTTCTAAGTAAATAATCTTATTAGTCAATATAAAAAAAGCATCGTACAATTCTATCAACATGTACGATGCTTTTAATTTTATTTCACTGGCGCCACAATCACTGTTTTACCACCCATATAAGGCACTAGCACTTCAGGAACTTTTACGCTGCCATCTGCTTGCTGATAGTTTTCTAAAATAGCCGCTACTGTACGTCCAATCGCTAAGCCTGAGCCGTTTAATGTATGAACATACTCTGGTTTTGCGCCTGACTCACGACGGAAGCGGATATTCGCACGACGCGCTTGGAAATCTTCAAAATTTGAAATAGAAGAAATTTCACGGTACATATCCTGCGTTGGGAACCATACTTCTAAATCATATTTTTTCGCTGCTGTAAAACCTAAATCAGAGGTGTTCATTAACAGCTTGCGGTATGGTAGCTCTAACAATTGCAATACTTTTTCTGCGTGACCTACTAATAGCTCTAATTGCTCATAAGATTCCTCTGGCTTCACGAAACGCACAAGTTCCACTTTGTTGAATTGGTGCTGACGAATTAATCCGCGCGTATCACGCCCTGCTGAACCTGCCTCTGAACGGAAACAAGCGCTGTATGCAGCAAAACCTTTTGGTAGCATTTCTCCATCTAGAATTTCATCGCGATAGAAGTTTGTTACAGGTACCTCCGCTGTCGGTGCTAAGAAGTAATCTAATTCCTCTAGCTTAAATACATCCTCTGCAAATTTCGGTAATTGCCCTGTACCTGTCAATGAATTGCGGTTAATAATAACAGGTGGTAGCATTTCTTCGTAGCCATGCTCCTCTGCATGTAAATCCATCATAAAGCTCATTAAGGCACGCTCTAAACGTGCACCTAGTCCACGATAAAATAAGAAACGGCTTCCTGTTACTTTGCCTGCACGTTCAAAATCAACTACTTGTAAATCTGTTGCTACATCCCAGTGTGGCTTTGGCTCAAAATCGAAGGCTGTTTGTTCCCCCCATGTGTACACTTCCACATTGTCATCCTCTGTTTCCCCTACTGGCACAGATTCATGTGGAATGTTTGGTAAACGCATCATCATGTCTTCAAATTTTTCTTCTACAGTGCGCAATGCCTCATCAAGCGTTTTAATTTCATCGCCTACTTCACGCATACGTGCAATCACATCGTCTGCATTTTCCTTATTGCGTTTCATGATTGAAATTTGCTCAGATACTTTGTTGCGCTCAGCCTTTAATACCTCTGTTTTCGCAATTAAATCACGACGCCCTACATCCAATGCTTCAAACTCGTCAAAATTTCCTAAATCCTCGTTGCGTGTAAGCAAAATTCGTTTTACTTCTTCATAATTGTCTCGAATACGTTTAATATCTAACATATTTCTTCCTCCATTCTTTAGTATGCTAATGCGATTAATTATGCCTCGGCATAATTGCGTCTGGAATCGGCTTTGTGCAAGCACAAAGCCGATTCTATGACATCTGCCAGAGGCTTTAACTTCTTTCAGCAAGTGTTTGGACACTTACTGAAAAGCAACTAAACCTGCGTTCATCTCACCACCTATAGAGGTAGGATACTTCCGTTGAAAGAAGTTAAAACGACAAAAAAGCCCTCATCCCCTAAGAAAGGGACGAGAGCTACCCGCGTTGCCACCCTAATTGAATAGACAGAGCATGCCTATTCCACTTCATTCATAACGGTTTTAGTCACCGGTCTTTGCCTACTACAATGTTCAGCAAGACAACTCAAGGACGGATTCACAAGTGTCTTTATTAGCTTGCACCAACCGCTAACTCTCTAGAAAAAACGAACTTGTTACTATTTCCTATCATCGCATTATCGTATTAATTGTTCCTTTAAGGAACAATCTTATAATTTGCATTCATTGTACTATAGCTTATTTTTTTTCGCAACTCGTAACAAGCAAGGCGAATTAATTTTACGTATAATGATGTTGAGGTGATTTGCTTATGCAAAAGGCAAAAATTATCGTGATTGATGATGAAAAAGAGATTGCAGACTTAATATCCTTCCATTTGGAAAAAGAATTTTATGATGTGTTTACATGCTATGACAGCACAAAAGTATTATCTATATTACAAAGTCAAACAATTGACCTAATGATATTAGACATTATGATGCCAAACATAGACGGCTATGAATTAGCCACACAAATTCGGAAAAACTTTAATATGCCCATCATTTTTGTAAGCGCAAAAACTTCTGATTTTGATAAAGTTCATGGACTTGTAATTGGTGCGGATGATTATATTACAAAGCCATTTACACCAATTGAATTAGTAGCTCGCGTCAATGCACAGCTGCGACGCTTTAAAACATTAAATACATCAGTTCCTGCTACTGCTCCAATTTTGCAATATGGTGGATTAGTCATTTCACAAGAGCAACGCGAAGTAAAGCTGTATGATGAGACACTTGATTTAACACGCAAGGAATTTGATATTTTATATTTGCTTGCTAGTCATCCTAAAAAAGTATTTAGTACAGAAAATATTTTTGAAGAGGTGTGGAAAGAAGCTTATTTTGAAAGTGCCAATACTGTGATGGTACATATACGTACTTTACGAAAAAAGCTTAAAGAAGATAAAAAAAATCAGTTTATTAAAACTGTTTGGGGAGTAGGTTATACATTTAATGATTAAGCGATTTTACAATTTACGCATGCAAATGGCCTTTTTGTTTGTCGTTAGTATAGCTTTTTCAGGGGCTATTACAGGTGCTCTTTTTTCCATATTACGCTGGTACTATAAGCAAAATGTTAATATCGATACGAACTTAGCTGCTTTGCGCCAAACAATGCGCGCTTTTGGCGACGTAAATGCCTTTCTTGTAGTATTTGTCCCCTTATCATTTATCATGTTTATGCTATTAACCCAAAAATATACAGTATATTTTCAAACCATTTCCACAGGCATCCGCCATCTTGCAAACGGCGATTTCTCTCAGAAAATTCATATTGAAAATCGTAGTGAACTTGGGGAAATAGCTGAGCATGTAAATGTTGCTGCAACAATGCTACAAGAAGCGATTGAACGAGGCGATTTTTCTGAAACGAGTAAAAATGAGTTAATCGTGAATTTAGCCCATGATTTACGAACCCCTCTCACTTCTGTACTCGGCTACTTACATTTAATTTTACAGGATGAAAGCTTATCAGAGGAACAAAAAAAACATTTTTTAACGATTGCCTATACAAAGGCGGGACGGCTAGAAGGGTTAATCGATACATTATTTGAAGTGACTCGATTAAACTATGGCATGCTCCCATTAAAGCAAACAACCTTCAATATTGGACATCTTTTATTACAACTTTCAGAGGAAATGTATCCAATTATTGAGCAAGCCAATTTGACGATACGAACGGAAATTGAAGATAATTTAACTGTCTATGCAGATGGTGAACTACTAGCTCGTGTCTTTGAAAATTTAATGGCGAACGCTTGTCGCTATGGTGCGGATGGACAATATATTGATATTACAGCAAAGGCAATAGGCAATTATGTTGAAATACGGATTTGCAATTACGGTAGTACAATTCCCGAAGAGGATTTACCTTATATATTTGATATGTTTTATACAACCGATAAATCACGTTCTTCTAAGCATAACAGCACAGGCTTGGGCCTATTTATCGCTAAAAATATAATTGAGCAACATGACGGTACAATTTCTGCCAGAAGTTCCTTGAAGGAAACATGCTTTATTATTAATTTAAGAAAGATTTAAGAATTTCCCTACAAATAATTTAAACTCTTCTCTTTATGATGAATAAGTAAGGAGGAGAAAAAATGAAAAAAATCATCCCTATTTTATTTGTTGTTTTATTCGGTATATGGTTTGTTATTAATAATCCCTTCACTGAAGAAAAATATAATGCAAATGGACAAGCTAACCATGAACAAGTATATCAAGGTGATTTATTATTAGTAAATCACGATTTTCCCGTTAAAAAGAAGTATATGGCGAAGGACCTCGTCAATGCCCTACAAACAAATACCAACAATTACTACACCGTTTTATATAACAATATTTTAATTTCGGAACACATTAAAGCACCTTTTGAAACTTTAATGGAACAAGCTTATGCTGATGGCATCTCCACTTTTTTAGTGAGCAGCGGCTTCCGAAGCTTTGAAGAGCAGAAAAATTTATATGATGAATATGGTCGTGAGAGTGCTTTGCCTGCTGGTTATAGTGAGCATAATTTAGGATTATCTTTAGACATTGGCTCTACACAGGGACGTATGGAGGATACTTTTGAGGGACAATGGCTTGCTGAAAATGTTTGGCATTACGGTTTTATCATGCGTTACCCTGAAAATAAAACACATATCACAAAAATTAAATACGAACCTTGGCATATTCGCTATGTCGGTCTTCCACATAGCGTGCTAATACGGGAAAATGATTTTGCGCTTGAAGAATACATTGAATTTTTAAAAGCGGAGCAAACCATCCATACATCCGTTAATGGACAAGACTATATTATAAAGTACTACGACAGTGAGCAATTTTCAGAGAATTTACTCCCAAAAAGCCAAACATACACTATATCTGGTGATAACCAAAGTGGTATCATTGTTACGATTGAGAATTAATTAGGTTGTGTAAAAAGTGGCTTACCATACCACTTTTTATACAATGATTTGCACCTAATACTTTAGCTTTAGGTACAGAAAATATTACCTATTTACAAAGTTGAAGATATTGAAGTCAACTTAATTTTAACACAAATGAGTAATTACAAATTTTTGCATAGTTCCTGTAAAAGATTATAGTTTAAGGAGTGACTCACAATGGATATGCTGCTATTCTCATTAAATCGTGATACAAATATGCCATTGTATGAGCAATTATACGAAGGTATTAAAGATGCGATTATTCATCAAAAAATTGCAGTCGGTGAGAAACTGCCATCGAAAAGAAAGCTTAGTGATTTTTTAAATATTAGCCAAACAACCATTGAATTAGCATATGCACAGCTTTTGGCGGAAGGCTATATTGTCTCAAAGCCGCGCGTTGGTTATTTTGTGGAGGATATTGATGAGCTCCCTTTTATTGAAAAAACAATTAATAGTACACCGAACATTCATAAAAAACAAACATATGCAGTTGATTTTTCTCCTGGAAAAATTGATGAGGATTCCTTCCCGTTCACTATTTGGAGAAAATATGCGAAAGAGCTCATTGATTCACATTCGAAAGAGCTATTGCAAATTGGTGATCGCCAAGGAGAATACGAATTGCGTACTCAAATCGCAAGCTATTTATATCAATCGCGTGGCATTAATTGTAGTGCTGAGCAAATTGTCATTGGTTCAGGAACGGAACAACTTATGCCCCTTATTTTACGGTTATTTGACGATGCCAATATTGCGTTAGAAAATCCAGGCTATTCTGCAATTCCACGTAATCAATTTGAACAGGCCGTTATTCCTGTTGATGTCGATTCAGATGGCTTGTTAGTTGATCAGCTAGAAAAAACAGAGGCTAATTTAGTCTATATTACTCCCTCTCATCAATTCCCGACAGGCGCCGTTTTATCAGCCTCACGTCGTGCGCAATTGTTGAAATGGGCCGCTCAAAAATTATCTCGATATATCATTGAAGATGATTACGATAGCGAATTTCGTTATATCGGAAAACCAATACCTGCACTACATAGCTTAGATCAAAATGATAAAGTCATTTATATAAGCACATTTACAAAATCATTAATGCCATCTTTACGTGTTGCCTATTTTGTGTTGCCACCAGCTCTACTCGCGCGCTACAATGAAATTTTCAGCTACTATTCCGCAACGGTACCGCGCTTTGACCAGCATATTTTAGCTCATTTTATGAAGGAAGGGCATTTTTCAAAGCACTTAAATCGCATGCGTAAAATTTATCGCAAGAAGCATGATAAGCTGCTGTCCATACTGACAAAGCACTATCCAACGATTCAAGTCTCAGGCGATGTTGCTGGCATGCATGTATTAATACAAGTTCCACACGATAAAGAGGAACATGAACTACAGCAAATGGCAAAAGAAAATGATATTTCGATTTTACCTATTTCCAATTATTTATTAACAGCCATACAATTTGAATCCCCGACATTCCTATTAGGCTTCGGTGGTATTCCTATTGAAAAAATCGAAGTTTATATTGATGCATTGATGGCGGCTTGGGGCATTAGTAAACACTAATGCATTTACTTTTGCAAAGAAAACCTTATCCGTAAACATTACAAGTAAACAAATACAGAAGATTGAGTTTCAATACTTCTTACAATATAATCTGGAGGAAAAAGCCCTTCATTAAAACTTAACCCCTTTAGAATCGCTTATTCTAAAGGGGCTTTTTTGCCTATAAATTTCTTAACTTTAAAAGAGAATCAGTTTTTTTAGGGGACATTATGACTTTTGCAAAAATGTAAATGATAAGGCTACAAAATACCCCAAGCGATGATTCATTACTTGAAATATAGTTACTCGATATTATGCTAAATCTAATCATAACATTTAGAGAAAAGAATATAATAATCCCAAGTAAAGATATGTTCATAATGATTAATTTTCTTTTCAGACTTTTCCTGATAGAAGAATTACTAATATCTTTAATTCTTTGTGTATCTTGAATTTGCTTCACAAGAGCATACACTAATCCGATAATAAGAACAAAGACCACGATTAACCCAATAAACTCTTCCATTAAATTCTCCTTTATATCTGTCTCTTATACACATCT
>NZ_PYWN01000143.1 GCF_003049505.1 Metasolibacillus meyeri | reverse complement strand
TTCACCAATCGGGTTTTTACAGGCTGTTGATTCCCCACTTAACTATTTCGTTTCTATTCACTATTTTGAATTGGGAGTCTTACAGCCTGTTAATACGGGATAAAAGAAGCGCTATACACATTGGATTAACAAAGGAGGGGATAAATTGAAGAAAATCATATTGCTGACACTATGTGCCATACATATTTTCCTCTCAATAGGGTTATTTTTTATCAGAAGGCAATATGCTTTCATCCCTACATCAACAAGTGTATGGCTACCTAGCTTGTTACTCGCTATTTTTTTATTTATTCTATTTTTATTTAAGCCTGTAAAATCACCAAAAGTATTAATGGTTATGTATCCATTATGCATGTTGCTGATTGGGACCATTGTTTACTATGACTTACCTGAATTTACATATGTGGAAGCTGTGCAAAAAATTGAGCAAGAAATTGGTGAAACAGTGCGATTAGAGATAGGCGATGAGCTAAAGGGACATCATCGGGCATACTTTATTTATACGGAGCAAGGGCAATATATTTTTGATATGAACACAGGGGAGTATGCGAAGAGATTGGTACAATGAAAATCCACTACACGTTAAAGTGAGAGTGGATTTTTAGTGTTGATTAAATAGGCTAAATCATCGCTATTTGTTAGTGGTAAAAGGTGCTGACTATTTGGAATGATTACGGCCTTTAGTTGATGTTTTTGTTCGAATGCAGTAACCCGTATTTGAGTTAGCTCATCTTCATATGCTTCTTCAGAAATACATAAAAATACAGGGATATCAAATATATCTGCACAAAAATCAATTGTGTCAACTTCTTTCGCTAAAGCGTTAACAACCTTTTCATTGGCATGATGTTTATAATATCCTTGTTCTTGCACAAAATTATGTAGAAAATATCGTTTGAAAAAATCGTAATCGGATAAGTTAGCAGCTAAAGTTTCGACAGCTTCTACAATATCCTCATAGCGCTCTGTCATCGGTAAGACAATGGATTCATCGTTATAATGCCTCTTAAAGAAATAGCCTCCATCTAATAGCCATAGTGATTCAACGCTTTTGGTGTAATTTGTATAATAACTTTGAATAACCCACGCTCCTATAGAATTCCCCATCCAGTGAGCTTTTTCAATACCTAGCTTTGTTAGTTGCTCATGTAAGTTTTTAATATAAGAATGAATTGAAAAATCTTCTACTATATATTGATGGTGCCCTGGCAAATCAAAGCATATCACTTTGTATGTATCAAGGTGTTGTGCTAGATTTTCATATATTTCTTTTCTTTCTCCCAAAGCAGGTATCATAATAAAAATCTTGTCCTGTATATGCTCATTATAAATTGTATATTGCAATGTATAGCCCCCTCAATTAATAAAACTGCCTTACTCGAAAGCAAAGCAGTTTCTTGGAATGCAGCGATTTTGAACACTACTGATCAATCTCAAAATTCATGGATATAGTGCTAAAAAGCACGATTATAGCTTCGTCAGCTCTAACACTGCACCAGAGCGAGCATCTGCTGCGAATTCAAATGATTCCATTTCGCCATTCATCATGCGTGAAATACCACCACGATAGACAGGAGCTGTTGTAAAGCCGTTGTTAAACTCTTCTGTTTTCATAAATACCCATGAACCATCAATCGGTGCCTCTTTTTTAAATTCTGCTTTAATTTGCTGTAATACTGTGTCTGCTGATAAGTAAGGGTCAACGCGCTCGCTTACTTCCTTAATAATAATGGCTGCTGCTAGCCCTGTCGCTACCCCAAAAACAAAATCTCTCAATTTCATTTTGCTTCCCTCCTTATAAGTAACTTTATCATATATGCTAGAGCATGTAAAAAATAGAAAATTCGGAGAGCGAAATAAATATTCTTTATGTTATAATGTTAACGTATATTAATTAGGGGAGTGTGTCGTAACATGAATCAAGAAACAATGCAGCTTTTTAAAACATTAACAGAGCTTCCAGGAGCACCTGGTAATGAGCGTGCAGTACGCAATTTTATGCGTGGCGAGCTTGAGAAATATGCCGATGAAGTGATTCAAGATAATTTAGGGGGGATTTTCGGTGTACGTAAATCAGCGCAAGCCGATGCGCCGAAAATTTTAGTAGCAGGTCATATGGACGAAGTAGGCTTTATGGTTACATCGATTACAGATAATGGACTGATTCGTTTTCAAACATTAGGTGGCTGGTGGAATCAAGTGATGCTAGCACAGCGCGTAACGCTATATGCAAAGGAGCGAGAAATTCCAGGTGTTATCGCTTCAGTACCGCCACATTTATTAACAGATGCAGAGCGAGCAAAGCCAATGGATATAAAAAATATGTTAATTGATATCGGTGCTGATTCAAAAGCAGATGCTGAGTCAATGGGTGTGCGTCCGGGTCAGTCAATTTTACCTGTATGCCCATTCACACCGATGGCTAATCCCCAAAAAATTATGGCAAAAGCTTGGGATAACCGCTATGGTTGTGGTTTAGCGATTGAGTTATTAAAAGAATTACAAGGTGAGCAGTTAGCAAATCATTTATATTCGGGTGCGAATGTAATGGAAGAAGTCGGCTTGCGCGGAGCTGGTGTTTCAGCAAATATGATTGAGCCAGATTTATTTTTTGCATTAGATGCATCACCTGCGAACGATACTTCGGGTGATAAATCACAATTTGGTCAATTAGGGCAAGGCGCATTAGTGCGTATTTTTGACCGCACGATGGTTACACACCGAGGTATGCGTGAATTTGTCTTAGATACAGCAGAATCAAATAATATTCCGTACCAATATTTTGTATCGCCAGGTGGCGGAACAGATGCTGGAAAAGTGCATACACAATTAAACGGCGTACCTTCAGCAGTTATTGGCATTTGCTCACGCTATATTCATACATCTTCATCTATTATTCATGTCGATGATTATGCAGCGGCAAAGGAATTATTAGTGAAGCTTGTAAAAACAGCGGATCGTACAACACTTGAAACGATAAAAGCTAACGTATAAAATAGGGTGTCTGAGAGGCGGTGTACTCGCCTGTTTCTCAGACACCTGTTTGCTGTTTTATGGATAGAAAAACGACAACGAATAACTAAAACGAGCGCTTTCAATGAATGTAGCTTGATTGGCTCACAGATAAGTCATGAGAAAGCGCAGATATGTTGAAGAATCCACAGATATCTGGGAAAGCGCAGATATACCCGAGGAATCCGCAGATATCCATGAGAAAGCGCAGATATATTGGGAAATTCGCAGATATATCCGAGAAAGTCGCAGATATCCATGAGAAAGCGCAGATATACCCG
>NZ_PYWN01000142.1 GCF_003049505.1 Metasolibacillus meyeri | reverse complement strand
ACTCAGTCGTTGCCACAGGATGTGGCGTTTTTAGACTGAGTTCTTCTTTCTCAGCAGAGTGTTTGGGACTCCCTCTGATGCCATGACGTTTCTGGTATTCATCCCGCGGCTTATGGAAGTGGGGGACTTCTGTATCTGACGCTTCGCTTTCGATACAAAAAACATTGTCGCTGCCGCTTCGCTTTCGCGCAGTAAACATTGCTGATTCAAGTTAAAAAAGACATATTCGTGTCACAAAAACATTCCGAATTTTCAATGAAAAGGCTTACTTCGGAAAACATACTTTTCTTTTACGAAAAATATGTTATAGTGAAAAATACATATACTTTAGCGAGTTGAAGGGAGAAAGCGTTTTATGCGTTATTTAACAGCAGGAGAGTCACACGGTCCACAATTAACAACGATTATTGAAGGGCTACCATCGTTATTACCATTAACAGCAGAGGAGATTAATCATGATTTAAAGCGTCGTCAAGGTGGACATGGGCGCGGTCGTCGTATGCAAATTGAAACGGATACAGTGGAAATCGTATCGGGTGTACGCCACGGAAAAACGCTTGGTTCCCCTGTAGCATTAGTTGTAACAAATGATGATTGGAAGCATTGGACAAAAATTATGGGAGCCGAGCCATTGGCAGAGGATGTTGATCCCGATGAAATTAAGCGTCAAATTTCCCGACCTCGCCCAGGTCATGCCGATTTAGTTGGTGGAATGAAATATGGTCACCGTGATTTGCGCAATGTTTTAGAGCGCTCAAGCGCACGTGAAACGACTGTGCGTGTAGCAGCAGGCTCTGTAGCAAAGGCGTTATTAAGGGAATTAGGCATTTCCATCGTAGCGCATGTAACGGAAATCGCAGGTGTTAAAGCAGATATTTCATTGCTTGAAGGGAAAACAGCAGATGAAATTCGCACAGTCGTTGAAGCAGATGCTTGCTACTGTGTTGATCCAGTAGCATCAGAAAAAATGGTGGAAATAATTGATGCAACGAAAAAAGCTGGCGATTCGATTGGCGGGGTTGTCGAAGTCATTGTCGAAGGGCTGCCAGCAGGTATTGGCTCCTACGTACATTATGATCGCAAGCTAGACGGAAAATTAGCAGCTGCTATGCTGTCAATTAACGCATTTAAAGGCGTAGAATTTGGTATTGGCTTTGAAGCAGCACGTTTACCAGGCTCACAAGTACATGATGAAATTTTATGGGATGAGGAGAAAGGCTATACGCGTGCAACGAACCGCTTAGGTGGCTTAGAAGGTGGTATGTCAACAGGTATGCCAATTGTTGTACGTGGCGTGATGAAACCTATTCCGACTTTATATAAGCCGTTGCAAAGTGTAGATATTGAAACGAAGGAACCATTTAAAGCAAGTGTGGAGCGCTCAGATAGCTGTGCAGTACCAGCGGCATCTATCGTAGCCGAGCACGTTATTGCTTGGGAAATAGCGAAGGTAATTGTTGAGCAATTCCATAGCGACCAATTGCCGCAATTAAAGGCACAGCTAGATGAAATGCGTCGCTATACAAAGGAGTTTTAGTATGAATATTTCTGTCAAAACAGCATCGCATACGTATGAGGTAGTTATAGGGCATCATATTTTAGCACAAGCCTTCGCGAACTATAAGCAATTATTTGATAAAGCTGATCAAATTATTGTGCTAACAGATAAGCATGTTTGGCAGGCACAGGAAAAGTATTTTACAGAAAGTAGCTTCTTTGCCTTTAAAACATTTATTATGCCAGCAGGTGAAAGCTGTAAAAGCTTTGCAAACTATGAGGCTGTGCAAACCTTTTTACTTGAGCAGCAGTGCACAAGAAAATCGCTTGTTATCGCATTTGGTGGGGGCGCTGTCGGTGATTTAACAGGCTTTGTTGCCGCAACTTATATGCGTGGCATTCCGTTTATTCAAGTGCCGACAACGATTTTAGCGCATGATTCTGCTGTTGGTGGGAAAACAGCTATCAATCATACACTAGGAAAAAATATGATTGGGGCGTTTTATCAACCGCAAGCGGTACTATACGATACAGCGTTGCTTACAAGTTTACCAACACGTGAAGTGTTATCTGGGATGGCAGAAGTCATCAAGCATGCGATGATTGCGGATACGCAGTGGCTAGAAGAAATCCTGCAAGGGAATGTTACACAGCTTCCACAGGAGCTGTTAGCACAATATTTAGCTTTAGGTGTTCGTGTCAAGGCGAATATCGTAGAGCAAGATGAAACGGAGCAATCTGTTCGTAAGTATTTGAACTTAGGACATACGTATGGACATGCGATAGAAGCGGCGGCGGGTTATGGTCGATTAGCACATGGAGAAGCCGTGATGATTGGCTTAGTGTATTGCTTATTGCTAAGTGAACGCTACGGTCAAATAACGCGTAATTTTACGAAGAGGTTTTTACATTTTGCTGTAGCGAATGGCTATCCATTTGCAGCGGTGAATGATTATTCATTTGATGAACTGACAACATATTTAGTAAAAGATAAAAAGGCAGAGTATGGCGAGCTACAATTTGTCTTATTAAAAGCAATTGGCGAACCATTCGTGCAAAAAATAGAGTTAGCTGTTTGCCAAGAGGTAGACAAAGAGCTGAGAAGTTTATTAGCGGAGGTAGTTTTATGATACGAGGAGTAAGAGGGGCAACAACTATTGAAGTAGACCAACCAGAGCTTATATGGGAAGCGACGGCGCAACTAGTGCAAGAAATGGTGCAAGCAAATAATATAGAAGTTGAGCATATTGCCTCTGTAACGGTTTCAACAACAACTGATATTGCATCAGCATTTCCTGCTAAAGCTGTACGTACGTTGGAAGGCTGGCAATATGTACCCATTATGTGCATGCATGAAATGGACGTGACAGGTGCATTGCCACTATGCATTCGTGTGCTAATGCTTGTGAATACAACTGTTGCACAAAAGGATGTACAGCATGTTTATTTGAATGAAGCAGTGAGCTTGCGTCCAGACTTAGTACGTTAGAGAGGAGAATGAAAGCAATGATGAAGTGGAAACAACAAATTTATAATATGAAGCCTTATCAACCAGGGAAACCGATTGATGAAGTAAAAAAGGAATATGGATTAGAAGAAGTAGTAAAGCTAGCATCCAATGAAAACCCGTTTGGTAGCTCGTCAAAAGTAGCTGAATTTTTAAGAGCGAGTGACACAAATTATGCAATCTACCCAGATGGTTATGCACAAAATTTGCGCACAGCAGTTGCGAAGCATTTAAGTGTAAAAGAGAATGAATTGATTTTCGGTAATGGCTCAGATGATTTAATTGCCATTATTACACGTGCCTTGTTATATCCTGGTGTTAACACTGTCATGGCAGACCCATCCTTCTCGCAATATTGGCATAATGCGGATATTGAAGGTGCAGAGGTACGTAAAGTTCCTACAATTGATGGACGACATGATTTACCAGCGATGCTTGCACAAATAGATGAGCAAACTTCTGTTGTTTGGATTTGTAGTCCAAATAATCCAACTGGTACGATTGTGACAGACGATGAATTACAGCAGTTTTTAGCGCAAGTGCCATCACATGTGCTCGTTGTACTTGATGAGGCGTATATTGAGTATGTCAATGATCCAGCACATAAAGATACGCTACCATACTATCGTCAGTATAATAACCTTATTTTATTGCGTACATTTTCGAAAGCATACGGCTTAGCTGCATTCCGTGTTGGTTACGGCATTGCACATGAGGATATTATTGCAAAGCTTGATGCGGTACGTGGGCCGTTCAATAATACTGTGTTGAGTCAAGAGGTAGCAGCGATTGCTTTACAGGATCAAGCATTTATAGAACAATGTCGTGTAGCAAATGAAAAAGGGAAGGCGCAATATGTAGAATTTTGTCAGCGCTACAATTTAAATTATTACCCAACACAAACGAATTTTATTTTGTTTGAGGTGAAGGCGGATAGCAATGTTGTGTTCCAAGAAATGATGAAGCGTGGCTTTATTATTCGTAGTGGTGCCGCACTTGGTGCACCAGGTTATATTCGTGTCACGATTGGTACAGAGGCGCAAAATGCGAAGTTTTTAACATTACTTGAACAAGTGCTACAGGAGCAAGGTGTATTAGTGTGACGAAAAATGTATTAGTGATTGGACTAGGGTTAATCGGTGGCTCCGTTGCATTAGCGTTGCAAAAAGTGTCACAAGTAAAAGTGATTGGCTATGATGCCTTTATTCAAACAAGAGCAATGGCAAAAACACTTCAAGTTGTCCATGAGGTTGTGGATGATCCGAAGCTTGCGGCAGAAAAGGCAGACTTTATTATTTTCGGCACACCTGTTAATGCGACGCTTGATTGGATGGACAAAATGCAAACATGGACATTGAAGAGCACTGTCATTGTGACAGATACAGGTAGTACGAAAAGTTTGATTATGGAAAAAGCTAAAGAGCTTCAAGCAAAAGGAATCACATTTATTGGAGGACATCCGATGGCGGGTTCACATAAAAGTGGCATTACAGCCGCAAAGCCACATTTATTTGAAAATGCTTATTATATGCTGACACCGCATGCGGAAGAGTTAGAGGAGAATATTGAAAAGCTTGAGACACTTTTAAAATATACACATGGCAAATTAGTACGTGTAAATGCACAGGAGCATGATCATATGACAGCGGTTGTCAGTCATTTTCCGCATATTGTAGCAGCTTCTCTTGTGCATCAGTTGTATCAGGAAAATGCCCAATTTCCAATGACGAGCTCAATCGCTGCAGGTGGTTTTCGTGATATTACACGCATCGCTTCAAGCAATCCTTTGCTATGGCGCGATATTACGGTGCAAAATCGAGAGGAACTGATTGGACAGTTGGAGCAATGGCTGAAGGAAATGGATGCGGTGAAAGATTTATTGCAAGAGGGCGATGTTGCGTTAATCGAGCAGTATTTTGCAATGGCAAAGGAAGTGCGGGATGAACTGCCAATTTCAGCAGGTGCGTTTTACACATCCTTTGATTTGTATGTTGATGTACCAGACTATCCCGGAGTTATTTCTGAAATAACAGGTTATTTAGCCGAGGACAATATTAGCATTACAAATATTCGCATTGTTGAGGCACGTGAAGATTTATTCGGCATTTTAGTCATTAGTTTCCAAAATGAGGATGACCGTGAACGGGCGGTGAAATGCATCGCGCGCAAAGCGAATTTTGAGACATATATTTCGTAAGGGAGCGTTGGTGAAGCTTCTAGTTCAAATGTAATGATTCGCCCAGCGGACAAAGAAATTCGCCCAACCAATCGCCAAATTCGCTCAACGAACAGGTGAAATCGCTCAACCAATGTCTGTTTTCGCCCGTAAGACAAGCAAATTTGTTTAATTAAACTCAAAAATAGGGGCGTGTCTGAAACGGTGATACTTTTCAGATAGCCTTCTTTTTCAAATCGTGACAAATTAAAAATGAAGGAGTGCTTTACATGGAAGCAACAAAATTACATTACAAAAAGCCGAGCCTACAAGGAACAATTACAGTCCCAGGTGATAAGTCAGTATCACATCGCTCTGTCATGTTTGGTGCGATTGCAGAAGGGACAACGACAGTTGAAGGCTTTTTATTAGGGGAAGACTGCTTAAGTACGATTGATTGCTTCCGAAAACTTGGTGTACAAATTGATGTGGATGGAACAAATGTGACAATCACAAGTGATGGGATCGATGCATGGAAAGAGCCGTTAGAAGTTCTTTATACAGGAAATTCTGGTACGACGACTCGCTTAATGCTAGGCTTATTGGCAGGAACAAAGCTACATACAGTAATGACAGGTGATGCTTCCATTGCAAAACGTCCAATGCGCCGTGTGGCAGATCCACTGCGTTTAATGGGTGCGCATATTACAGGGCGTGAAAACGGGCAGTATACACCTGTTGCCATTCAAGGCAAAGAGCTAACAGCAATCGATTACACGATGCCCGTGGCAAGTGCACAAGTGAAGTCCGCTATTTTGTTAGCAGGATTGCGTGCAGAAGGAACAACGATTGTACGTGAAAGTGAGGTATCCCGTGACCATACAGAGCGCATGCTACGTCAATTCGGTGCACAAATTGATGTGGAGGATGGCGTTGTCTCATTTGCTGGTGGGCAAAAGCTGACAGCAACACATGTCAAAGTGCCTGGTGATATTTCTTCAGCAGCCTTCTTCCTTGTAGCAGGAGCGATTACTGAGGATAGTCACATCATATTACAAAATGTAGGCATGAACCCAACGCGTGATGGTATTATAAGCGTGTTAGCGGAAATGGGTGCAGATATCGCATTTCAAGTAGATGATGAATTAGCAGAGCCAACTGCGGAAGTTACGATAAAAAGCTCAGAGCTAAAAGGCATCACAATTGAAGGTGAACTGATTCCTCGCTTAATCGATGAAATTCCGATTATTGCCTTGCTGGCAACACAAGCACAAGGCACAACGGTTATTAAAGATGCTGAGGAGCTAAAAGTAAAGGAAACAGATCGCATTACTGCCGTTGTAACAGAGCTGAAAAAGCTTGGTGCAAATATTGAGGCGACGGAGGATGGCATGATTATTCATGGGCCTACAGCATTGCATGGAGCCGCTTTACAATCTTACGGTGACCATCGCATCGGTATGATGGCTGCCATCGCTGCCTTGATTACAGACGGCGAAGTGACAGTAGATGATGTGGATTGCATTGCGGTATCCTATCCAACATTTTTTGAACACGTAGAGGCGCTATGTAAAAAATAAAAGAAGGAACCGTAGTAGCAATGAAAGCATAGTGGAGGTACACGGCGTTTTAGCAAATGTTTAATAGAGAAGCTGGAGCTATTTGAAAAGGGATTCCCTTATCAGATAGCTCCTATTTTCAATGAATAAAGTAAAATATCGTACTTCAATCTCAAAGGGAAGTTATGAAATATTTTTAAAAATCAAGAGGTATGGAAAGACTGCTATCAAAGCGTTCTTAACGCATTTTTTATCTTGTATTAAGGTAGTAAGGCATCTGTTTCAAAACTTGAAGCCAAGAAAGTCACGGTAGAAGAGAATAAACTGTAAAATGGTCATGTTCTTCAATCAACAGCTTGTTGGAAATGAAGAAAATCTCTTCATATTGAAGTTTCATTTTATCTTAAGTATTTTTTCTTGTGAGATAGCTAGTTGTCATGTAGCATAGGGAATGACTTAAGAAAGAAAAGGTGAAGTACTGTGGCAAACATCAATCAATTACAACAAGCAATGCAAGATGGGGATTTGCAAAAAATTGACCAGTTGCTAGAGCCATTTTTAATGAATGCAGAGCCAAATGAGCAATATGAAATGGCGGAGTTGTTTATGCATTACGGCTATTTACAGCAAGCGAACAGAGTATTTGAGCATTTGCAGTTTTTATTTCCTGAAGAAGCACAGTTAATTATTGACCGTGCGAATGTCATGATGGAAATTGGTGAGGAAGACGAGGCTTTGGAGTTACTTTTGTCGGTTGATACAGAAGCAGCAGAATATCCACAAGTGCTGCTTGCGCTAGCTGATTATTATCAAATGCAAGGTTTATTTGAAGTGGCGGAAAAGCGAATCAATGAGGCGGTAGAGCTCTTGCCAAATGAGCCACTATTACAATTTGCGAAGGCAGAACTACTGTTTGAAATCGGTCGTTTTACAGAAGCTGCACGTATTTACGAGGAATTGTATCTAGCAGATAAAAACTTTGCTGGCGTCTCGTTAGCATCTCGTTTAGCTGAAGTATACCGCGCAGGCGCAGGCTATGAAAAAGCGCTTGATTATTACATGGAGGCGCTGGAGGATGAAGTTTCACCAGATATGTTATTTGGCTCGGCATATGCAGCGTTCCAAATAGAAAAATATGAACTAGCGACGAAACAGCTCGAAGATTTAAAAGAACTTGATCCCGATTATTTTGCAGCATATTTGTTGTTGGCGGAAAGCTATGCGATGATAGAGGATAACAAAAGTGCATATAAGGCGATTCAAGAAGGGCTAGCACGTGATGAATATGACAAGGCACTCTATTTATTTGCAGGGAAAATTGCGCTGAAAAATAATTTACCAAACGAGGCAATCGGTCATTTACAGCAGGCGATTGCATTAGACCCTGAATATATGGAAGCCTTGCTAGTGCTGATGTCGATTTACAGTAAAGAAGAGCAGTATGAGGCAATTATCGAATTATATGAGCAGCTAGAGCAAGAGCAATTCGATTGGACAGCTTTAGCACCATTTGTTGCGGAAGCTTATAATCAGGATGAACAGTTCGAAAAAGCATACGTTATTTATAAGAAAGCATATAATGATTTTAAGGATGATGAAGCATTTTTAGAAGCGTATAGTTATTTTCTAATTGAAGATGGCAAACGTGATGAAGCAAAAGAAGTTGTGATGACATTAATGACATTACAACCTACAGAACAACAATGGATTGATTTATACGAAAGCTTTGAGTAAAGGGGGCAGTGTAGCATGGCATCATCCGTCCCAATTGCAGAGAAAAAGATATTTGTGCGATGGTTTTTGAAAAATTATCAATTGAAGCGTAGGGAATGTGTGTGGATTTTAAATTACTTATTAAGCGATGAAAAACTGCTAGAAAATGTTTGCTTTGTGGAAGAAGCACATTACTGCCCACGTGCAATTGTAATGTCCTCTGTTGAAAGTAACGGCGTCCCGTTTCGTTTCTATAAAGGCAATATTATGACGGCAGATGCAGAAAAATCATTTCATGATTTGCGTTTAAATCCAGATGAAGTGATGTATATTCAAATAAATTTCCCAAATATTCCACCGCATCAAGTATATTTAGCTGTGTTAGAGGAGAATCCTTATATGCCGAAGTATTTGCATATTAGCGAGAAAGATCGAATTTTAGCGGAACAATTGCTGAAAGATAGCATGCGTGCCTTTCAGGAGGAAAAGCTTTTAAAGGAAATTGATGAGGCCTTGGACCAAGGAGACAAAAATCGATTTTTCGAACTTTCAAGCTTACTACAAGCATTACAACACGTGCAGAAATAGGGAGGGATGTGTCTGGAGATTTATTTTGAGACACATCCCTTGCGACCACCGCAGGAGCACCTGTTTTATAGGTGGAAAATGGCTAACAGTTTGAATGGCTGAAAAAGCTTTTTCAGAAAGATTCATTGTGCGAAAGCAGAGCGATAGCAACAGGCTTTTATTGTGCGAAAGCGAAGCGACAGCAACAAAAGATTTTTATATTGAAAGTGAAGTGCTAAACTCAACGATTTTAGGTAAATAATGAATATAACAGTTTATCTGAAAATTTATTTTGAGACATATCCTTTACGACCATCACAGGAGCACATCGTTGTTAACAACTAACTATAGCAGTTTGGGTTATTTGAAAAGACATTGTCTTTTCAAATAACCCCCATGTTTCAATTTAGGAGGAAGTAAAGTGTTTTTTAATGCGAAAGATGTAGAACAATTTCAAGCACACCAGCAATTTATTGATACAGCCGTTGTCCCATTATTAAATATGGACTTAGCGCAGCAAAAAATAAGACATAGTAGTTCGCAGGCAGAATTTTTAATGTCTTTAACAGCATTTATTGAGCATCAGTTCAAAGGCAGACTGATGCTTATTCCACCAATTACGTATTTAGAGCAGATGCCACAGCAGGTCGATCTTGCAGTCTGGAAAGAAGCACTTGAGAATGCAGGCTTTAAGCATATTATCTTTGCTACATGTGATCACCATTGGACAAGCATGCAAGCGGACTATAATATCATTTGGCTACCTGCGATTCCTTTAGAATCAATGGATGCAAGTATGAAGCAAAAAATTTTAGAAGACCAATTAAAGTTAGTTATTCCGAGTTTAACAAAAGAATGGACAGGGTATTAATACTAGATATAGCTTGTTAAATGGTTATAAGTTCATTTAACTTTGCTTCTGTATCAACGGGCTGTAAGACGCCCATTTTAAAAGGATAGATAGCAGTTGTGAAGTTAATAGTTCTTTTGAGGGATGAAGAAAATAGAGGTTTACTTTGTCAAGAATGCTCAAACTTGCTGATTTTAACTACAGCCATTATTTTAAATGGACAACCATGCCAAATAACCAGTCGTTATTTGGCATGTCGGCAGTGTATCGTAGAATCAGTGGTTTCTGTGCGAAATAATACTTCATGTACCGAAACGTGGCATTAGAAATGTTATTTCTAAATAATTCCATTCACTTCATGGAATGTTCACAAACTGTCGAAATTGACCGAATGCTGTATTGACCAACTTATTTTATTGATATATCATAGATATGTCCTAGTATTACTATTTGTAAAAGTATTGACCTTTTAGTTAGAGGGGGGAAAAGAGTGAGTAAAAATCGAGTAACGCGACGTCAGTTTTTAAACTACACTTTAACGGGTGTTGGTGGATTTATGGCGGCGGGCATGTTAATGCCGATGGTACGTTTTGCAATTGATCCGGTATTACAAACAAAAGCAGATGGTGACTTTATTTTAACGAGCCAAAAAATTGCTGATATTACAGAAGAGCCTGTTAATGTAAGCTTTACATTCGAGCAAGTTGACGCATGGTATAAATCTGATGTTACAGATGCAGCATGGGTGTATAAAAGCGGTGATGAAATTGTTGCCTTATCGCCTGTATGTAAACATTTAGGTTGTACAGTTAACTGGGCTAGTGATTCAGCGCACCCAGACCAATTCTATTGTGCTTGTCACGCTGGCCGTTATGAGAAAAATGGTCAAAACGTAGCAGGTACACCACCTCTTGGCCCATTAGACCAATATGAAGTGGCAGAAAAAGATGGCTTTTTAATGCTTGGGAAAAAGATTTCAAATACTTTCAGTTAATTAGTTAGAGGGGGTACGTTATAAGTGCTAAACAAAATTTATGATTGGGTCGATGAGCGCTTAGATATTACACCTATTTGGCGTGATATTGCCGACCATGAAGTGCCAGAGCACGTAAACCCTGCCCATCACTTTTCAGCATTTGTTTACTGTTTCGGTGGATTAACATTCTTCATCACAGTAATTCAGGTTTTATCTGGTATGTTCTTAACAATGTACTATGTACCGGACGTAGAAAATGCTTGGAAATCAGTTTATTATTTACAAAACGAAGTAGCGTTTGGTGAAATCGTTCGTGGTATGCACCACTGGGGAGCTTCATTAGTTATCGTAATGATGTTCTTACATACGCTTCGTGTATTCTTCACAGGTTCTTATAAAAAGCCTCGTGAATTAAACTGGATTGTTGGTGTAGGTATTTTTGGTGTAATGCTTGGGTTAGGTTTCACAGGTTATTTACTTCCTTGGGACATGAAAGCATTGTTTGCAACAAAAGTAGGGATTGAAATCGCAGCATCTGTACCATTTATTGGTGATATGATTAAAGTTTTATTAGCAGGTGATGCTGAAATTCTAGGTGCACAAACGTTAACACGTTTCTTCGCGATTCATGTATTCTTCTTACCTGCTGCATTATTTGCTTTACTTGCAGCACACTTTATCATGATTCGTCGTCAAGGTATTTCAGGACCACTTTGATTTAACAATGTTTGAATGACTTTTTAAGGAGGGGACACTATGCAACGCGGAAAAGGTATGAAGTTCGTCGGCGATTCACGTATTAAAGCGAATCATCGTATGCCGAACAAGCCTAAAGATTATTCCGAGTATCCAGGGAAAACAGAAGCTTTCTGGCCGGATTTCTTATTAAAAGAATGGATGGTAGGTGCTGTATTCTTAATCGGTTACCTATTATTAACTGTCGCTCACCCTTCACCACTTGAAGGTCCGGCAGATCCAACTAACGCTTCTTATATTCCGTTACCGGACTGGTACTTCTTATTTATGTACCAATTATTAAAATACACATACGCTTCAGGTCCATACAATGTGATTGGAGCTATTATTATTCCAGGTTTAGCATTCGGTGCTTTAGCGCTTGTACCATTCTTGGATACAACGCCAGAGCGTCGTCCATCTAAACGTCCATTACCAACAGCATTCATGTTATTAGCTGTTGCGTCAATGATTTATTTAACATGGGAATCTGTTGCTAACCATGACTGGGAAGCTGCTAAAGCTCAAGGTGTAATTACAGATAAACATTTAGGCTTGTTACCTGATATAGAGATTGATGAAAGCTCTCCAGGTTATGAAATTTACGTTTCACAAGCATCTTGTATCGGTTGTCACGGCGATGATTTAGCAGGTGGCACAGGTGCACCAATGTTATTAGGTAATGAACTAACTGCTGAGGAAGTTCACGATGTAATCGCAAATGGTCGTGGCGGTATGCCAGGTGGCTTATTTGATGGAACAGAGGAAGAACTTCAAGTGTTAGCAGAATTCATTGCTAGCTTAAAAGAAGAGAAGTAATTCAAAAAGAGAGTCAGAATGCTGACTCTCTTTTTTTCAATAATAAGAAAGGGGCTTCATATGCAGCAACTGTTTTTTCAATGTTGGCATATACTTACAAATAAAGTATTTTTAATTTTATTGTTAATTATTAATATTCTAGGTACAATTTACGGCTATTATTGGTATGGTTATCAGCTATCAACAACGGAACCAATCTTTTATATTTTTGTTCCTGATAGTCCAACTGCTAGTTTATTTTTCTGTTTTGCTATTATCGGGTGGTTATTAGGAAAACATTTCAAATTGATGGAAGTATTAGCGCTCATTACTTTAATTAAATATGGACTTTGGGCTGTTGTGATGAATTTATTAACGCTCGTTGAAACAGGCTATATTGGTGAGGTAGGCTGGATGCTTGTATTTTCTCATTTTATGATGGCAGTGCAGGCAGTTCTTTATATACCAAAATATCGCTTCCATTTTTGGCATATTGCCGTAGCAGCTATTTGGACATTGCACAATGATGTGATCGATTACGTATTTGGACAAATGCCTTATTATGGGATTATAGATCAATTTGCTAGTCAAATTGGCTATTTTACATTTTGGTTATCCATTGCTTGCATTATAATTGCTTACTTTGTATATAGAAGGGGTAATTGTTTGCATGAACTGTGAAAACTCATTAAAATAGTATGTGGAAATAAAGATAGAGGGGAAGAGAGCAAAAAATATGACAATGTATATTATTTATTTCGCGATTGTGTTAATTTTACCAATTTACGCACAAATGAAAGTAAAAAGCACCTATAAAAAGTTTGCGAAAGTACCCGCTGCTAAAGGGATGACTGGTGCTCAAGTAGCACGTATGATTTTAGATCAGCATGGTTTGACTGATGTTCGTGTTGTACCAACGCAAGGCGTTTTATCTGACCATTATAATCCAGCAACGAAAACAGTAGCATTATCTGAGGATAATTACTACAATACATCAATTGCAGGTACAGCGGTTGCAGCACATGAAGTAGGTCACGCGATTCAACATAAAGAAGCATATTCATTTTTAACGTTGCGTGCAAAACTAGTACCAGTAGCAAATATTTCATCAAATGCTTCTTGGATATTTGTATTAATCGGTATTTTTGCACAACAATCTGGTTTCCTATTATTAGGGATTGCCCTTTTAGCTGCTGGTGTTGTATTCCAAATTGTTACATTGCCAGTAGAGTTTGATGCATCGAAGCGAGCGATGAATGAAGTTGTTTCACTTGGTATTATCGGCAATAATGAAGAGCGCTCTGCAAAAAAAGTTTTAAATGCAGCAGCAATGACATATGTAGCAGCTGCGGCTGTAGCCGTGTTAGAGCTATTACGTTTAGCTTTAATTTATGTAGGTATGCGTTCAGATGACTAATAAAAAATGTAGGTGCGAAAAATGCACCTACATTTTTTTTATGAATCAGCTAAAGTTGCTGCTGACTTGTTGGAGGGACTTTTTAATGTAGTGGCTGTTTTTTATCATCCAGTGTAAAGCCTTCACCAGCAACGTCGCGCACATCTAAAATGGAGACGAATGCGTGTGGATCAACTTCATGAATAATGGATTTCAAACGAACGATTTCATTGCGCCCTACAACGCAATAAATCACATCTTTCTGTTCTTTTGTAAAGTAGCCATGTCCATTAATAAATGTGACACCGCGCTCCATTTTTTCTGCAATAATCGCTGCAATGGCATCTGTCTGAGGAGAAATAATAATAGCTCCTTTGGCAGAATAGGCACCATCCTGTACAAAATCAATAACGCGTCCACCGACATATACGGCAACAAGCGTATACATCATGGAGCGAGCATCTAAAAATGTTAGCCATGATAATAAAATAACGACTGCGTCAAAGGCGAACATGGTTTTACCCATAGACCAACCTAAGTATTTATTAACAAGCCTTGCGGCAATGTCGACACCGCCTGTCGTTCCCCCATAGCGAAAGACAATCCCTAATCCTAAGCCAACAAATACCCCAGCAAAAAGTGAAACGAGTAATAAATCATCTTGCAAGTTCATTTGAAATTCGTATATTTGGAAAAGCTTTAAAAACAATGAAACAGATACAGTCCCAACTAGCGTATAAATTAAAGACTTTTTCCCAAGTAAACGCCAGCCGATGATAAACATAGGTATGTTTAGTAGTAAGTTTAATAAAGCGGGATCCCAATTTAATGTGAAATATAAAATAAGTGTAATACCGCTAAAACCGCCTTCACCTAATTGGTTTTGCATATTAAAATGGACAAAACCAAAGCTAAACAGGGCGGTTCCTATCATAATCCCAATAATGTTTCGAATCTTGATGCCTTTCATCTTGTTCCTCCGTTACATGCGCGAATTTTCTACTTTATGCGCAAAAATTTGCATTTTCTGCATAGCTTTTATTATGTTTCATTTTTGATGTTTTGACAATACGAAGTGAAATCTATAAATTAAAGAGTAAGGAGTGATACGATGACAACAGAAATAACAATGCAACAATTACAACAACGCGTTGATGATTATATCGGGCAATTCAAGGAAGGCTATTTCCCTCCTTTTGAGCTATTGGCACGATTGACGGAAGAGTTAGGTGAGCTATCGCGCGAAGTACAGGATGTGTATGGGCAGAAAAAGAAAAAGGCGACGGAAGATAAAGGCAGTATTGAAGAAGAGCTTGGAGACTTTTTCTTCGTTCTTGTATGCTTTGCTAATGCACAAGGAATCAAGCTAGATGAGGCACTTTTACGCGTTCTTCATAAATTTGAAACGCGCGATAAAGATCGCTGGACGAGAAAGGACGAGCAAAAATGATTAAAGTAGCAATTGCAGGTGCGCGTGGGAAAATGGGGATAGCGGCTGTGCAAACAATGATGAAGCGTAACGGCTTGGAGCTAGTTGCCGCACTTGATTATAAGGAAGTTGGGGCAACATTGGGTGAGCTAGAGCTATTTCCTAGCGATTATCAAGTGCCCATTTTCACAAGTTTTGAGGAGCTAGTTGCGCAGACGAAGCCAGATGTTTTAATTGACTTAACGAACCCACAGTCTGTGTATGAGCATACGAAGCAAGCGTTATTACATAAAGTACGTCCTGTTATTGGGACGACAGGTTTTACAGATGAGCAATTAGATGAACTAACACAGCTTGCACAGGAGCAAAAGGTCGGCTGTATTATCGCACCGAATTTTGCATTAGGTGCCGTATTAATGATGAAGTTTGCGAAAGAAGCAGCCAAATATTTCGATGATGTAGAAATTATTGAAATGCATCATGATAAAAAGTTGGATGCGCCAAGTGGTACAGGTGTGAAAACAGCACAAATGATTGCGGAAGTACGCCAAGCGAAAGTACAAGGGCATCCAGATGAACATGAAACGATTGCCGGCTCGCGTGGCGGCGATTTTGATGGTATGCGCATCCACTCTGTACGTTTGCCAGGACTTGTTGCACACCAGCAAGTATTATTTGGTGGAGAAGGGCAACTGTTAACGATTCGTCATGATTCATTAAACCGTGAGTCATTTATGAATGGCATCGTGTTCTGTGTTGAAACGGTAGTAGGTATTGAGCATCTCGTATATGGGCTTGAAAATATATTATAGAAATGGGCTGACATTTGATGAAAATTGCATTAATCGCGCATGACCGAAAAAAGGATGATTTAGTTCAATTTGCAACTGCCTATCAAGATATATTAGCACAGCATGATTTGTATGCTACAGGAACAACAGGGTCACGCGTACAAGAGGCGACAGGCTTAACCATTACACGCTTTCGCTCAGGTCCTTTAGGAGGCGACCAGCAGATTGGTTCGATGATTGCAAATAATGATATGGATATGGTGTTTTTCTTCCGTGATCCGTTAACAGCACAGCCGCATGAGCCAGATGTGACAGCCTTGGTGCGTTTATGTGATGTGTATCATATTCCACTTGCGACGAATATGGGGACGGCTGAAATTTTATTGAAGGGCTTGCAAAAAGGCTTAGTCGATTGGCGCTTAAATGCCGAGCGTAGGCAGTAAGTATGTTAGATATGGAGGGGTACAATGAAAAAGCTAAAAATTGGTATTACATGCTATCCGACGGTTGGAGGCTCTGGCGTTATCGCAACAGAGCTTGGGAAGATGCTAGCGGAGCGTGGCCATGAAATTCATTTTATTACATCGAGCGTACCTTTTCGTTTAAATAAAATTTATTCAAATATTTTCTTTCACGAAGTAGAAGTAAACAATTACTCTGTTTTTCAATATCCACCATACGATATTGCTTTAGCAAGTAAAATGGCCGATGTTATACAAAATGAGGAATTAGATATTTTACATGTTCATTATGCCGTGCCACATGCCGTTTGTGCAGTGCTAGCAAAGGCAATGGCCAAAAAAGATGTGCAGATTGTTACAACATTGCATGGAACGGATATAACTGTTTTAGGACAGGATTCGGGCTTGACGCAGGCGATTAAATACGGCATTGAGCAATCAGACATTGTAACGACGGTTTCCAATGCCTTAAAAGAGCAAACGTATGAATTAATTGATACAACGAAGCCAATTGAAACGGTTTATAATTTTGTTGATGAAGCTATTTTTAAGCCATTAAATGCGGATTATTTAAAGGAACAGTTTGGTATTCAACCACATGAAAAAGTGTTAATTCACGTTTCAAACTTCAGGAAAATCAAAAATCTACCAGATGTCATTGACTCATTTATGAAAGTGCGTGCGCAAATCGAGGCAAAGCTCATTCTTGTCGGAGATGGACCTGAAAAGCATCGCGTAATGGAGCAAGTAAAATGTTCGCCATATAGTGAGGATGTTTTATTTTTAGGAAAGCAGGAAAACATCGCTGAACTATATGCGATTAGCGATTTGAAGCTATTATTATCTGAAAAAGAATCATTTGGTTTAGTATTACTCGAAGCAATGGCATGTGGTGTCCCTGGCATCGGTACGACGATTGGTGGCATTCCAGAAGTCATCGAGCATGGTAAAAATGGCTACCTTGTTGCATTGCATGATACGGAGACAGTCGCTGCTTATGTGCTGTCATTATTACAAGACGACGATAAGCTACAACGGTTCCGTATTGCTGCAATTGAAACAGCACAAGTGAAATTCCAGTCAGAAAAGATTATTGCACAATATGAAGACTTATATGCACGTTTGTTAGGTATAGCAATATGATGTGGGAAGCAGCAAAGCGAGTAATTGAAAAAATAGAGCAAGCGGGCTTTGAAGCCGCTTTTGTAGGCGGTGTCGTGCGTGATTTTATTATTGGAAAGCCCAATAATGATGTAGATGTGGCAACAAGCGCCTTACCAGCAGAAGTAAAAGCCATTTTTCAGCACACGATTGATGTTGGCATTGAGCATGGCACAGTGCTCGTACTAGATGAAGGTGAGCCAATTGAGGTGACGACCTATCGAACAGATGGGCTTTATACAGATCATCGTAGGCCGGATGAAGTCACATTTGTCCGCACGTTAAAGGAAGATTTAGCGCGGCGTGATTTTACGATGAATGCAATGGCGATGACGCGTACTGGTACGATTATTGATTTATATAATGGGCAAGAAGATATTCAAAATAAAGTAATTCGAGCAGTTGGATATGCAGAGCAACGTTTTCAAGAAGATGCATTACGCATGATAAGAGCCATTCGCTTTAGCGCACAGCTCGGCTTTACAATTGAGTTTGAAACAATGTCTGCCATCAAGACATTAGCCGAGCAAATTCAATATGTGGCGAAGGAGCGCGTCCATGCGGAGTTTAACAAAATGTGGGTCAGTCGTTTTCCTGCACAGGGGATGGCGATGCTTGAACAAACGACATTGAGCCAGTATTTACAAGGTTCATTTATAGCAGAAGATTGGCATAACTTCCAAACGACCAATCCACTCGTAGGCTGGGCATATTTTTACGTATTGAACGAGCGGGAGTCCTTCTTTTCTTATTATAAATGTTCCAATAAAGAAAAAGTATTTGCTAAGCAAGTGGCAGAGGCTTATAGTAAGCTGCAAGAAGGCTGGCAAGTGCACGATTATTTTCATTATGAGCTAGAAGTGTTGGAAGCAGCTTTTCATATTGCTGAATGGCGTGGGCAGGCAGTTGCTTTTTCAGTGCATGAAATTGCTGCTCGAAAAGCAGCGTTGCCAATTGCTACAATACAACAGCTCGCTATAAGCGGGCGCGATTTAATGGAATGGGCACAAACAAAAGGTGGGGCATGGTTAAAGGAAGCATTACATGCAGCCCTACTTGCTGTATTAACAAAGCAAGTAGAAAATAATAAAGAGCAATTAAAGGAATGGTTTCATGACATCTATAAAGGATAAAATATTGCAGCGCTTTTTAGAAGCGGGGGGTGAGCCAATCAGTGGACAGCAATTAGCGGATGAGCTACTTGTATCAAGAACGGCTATTTGGAAACATATGAAAGCACTCCAGCAAGATGGCTATACATTTGATACTGTAAAGAAAAAAGGCTATCGACTCCTTGCGAAATCAAATAAGCTTGATGAGGTGCAAATTGCAACTCATTTAACGACGGCTCGCTACGGCCATAAAATCCATCATTATGATGAGGTAGATTCAACGCAAATTGTCGCACATGAATTGATTCGTAGTGGGACAGCAGATGGTACTGTCGTTATTGCAGAGACGCAAACAGCGGGACGTGGGCGTATGCAGCGTCCTTGGGATTCGGCACAAGGGCGAGGTGTTTGGATGACGATTATTATTCGTCCAAACATCTTACCACATCAAGCACCACAATTTACACTTGTTACGGCTGTAGCACTTATTCATGCCATGCGTGAAGTATGTCAAAACTTCACACCGTCAATTAAATGGCCGAATGATATTTTAATCAACGGCAAAAAATGCGCAGGCATTTTAACAGAAATGGTGGCAGAGGCTGATCGCATACAAGCGTTGTTGATTGGAACAGGGATTAACGTTAATCAAGAACAAGGTGATTTTCCAGAGGAGTTACACCACATTGCGACATCAATGGCCATTGAAGAGAGTGAGAAAATCGACCGTGCGCTATTCGTCGCTAAATACCTCGGTTATTTAGAGCAATTTAGTGATATTTATGTAAAGGAAGGCTTCGCACCAATTAAAACATTGTGGGAAGAGGCTTCTAGCACGATTGGTAAGCATGTACGCGCAACGACATTGCGTGAGGTCATTGAAGGTGAGGCAATCGGCATCACGGAAGTAGGCGTACTAGAAATCCGCACAGCTACAGGCGAAATCAAAAGTGTCTACTCAGCTGATATTGAAGTACAGTAGGTAAATCTTCGTGTCATTCGCAGATATATCGGGAAAACCGCAGATAAAGCGTTAGAAAGCGCAGATATCCTGAGAAATTCGCAGATAAAGCATAAGAAAGCGCAGATATGTTGGGAAATTCGCAGATAAAGCGTGAGAAACGCAGATATGTCGGGAAATTCGCAGATAAAGCGTGGGAAACGCAGATATCCTGAGAAATTCGCAGATATCTTGAGCAATCCGCAGATAAAACGTGGGAAAGCGCAGATATCTTGAGCAATTCGCAGATAAAACATGGAAAACCGCAGATATCCGGGGAAACAGCCAATAAATCAAAGAAACTCATTTATAACTCATGATCAATCCGCAAATGCCCTAAGGAAATTCCACATAATTCAAAGAAAAATGTCAAAACATTGTACTGTACGTTTTTCTCAAAACTTGTTATAGTATGGCTAAGGACAGTATCTGCATAGAACTGTACCGGCAACACACAATAACAATAAAAGTCTGCCTTGATCTAATTTAGACAGGGACGGGAGAAAACGAAAGCGTTCACAATGAGTTCAACGCAATCCTTCTGTCCATTTTTGGATAGAAGGATTTTTTATTTTGATGCAGTAGGGCTCGTTCATCTTGATTAAGAGGTGAAAAGGATGCTTCATTCAAGAGCCTATTTACTAAATCAAAATAAAGCCTCTGGTGGCTCTCAAGGATTTTGAATGCAGGTCAGTTAAGTCTTAACGCCTTTAGGTTAACTTCTACTAAGAGCTTGCTCGAAAAATCTGGACTAAAGTTAGCCGAGGCGTAATTGATGTTTTCTTCTCATACAAAAAGGAGGATGCATATGAAGACAACGAGTGATTTTTTGAAAATGAAGCAGCAAGGTGAGAAAATCGTGATGATTACAGCATACGATTACCCGAATGCTAAGTTTTCGGAGGATGCAGCAGTTGATATGATTTTAGTTGGTGATTCTTTAGGAATGGTGGTACTTGGTTATGAGTCGACGATGCGTGTAACGGTGAAGGATATGATTCATCACGGTAAAGCAGTACGTCGCGGTGCACCAAATACCTTTATCGTCGTGGATATGCCATTTGGTACGTATCATGGCGATGTAAACGACACATTAAAAACGGCTGTGCGCATGATGCAGGAAACGAATGCTAATGCATTAAAGCTTGAAGGGGCTGGCGATGTCATTCCTGTTATCAAAAAGCTAACGGATGCAGGTATTCCTGTCGTCGCACATTTAGGCTTACTGCCACAATCAGCAGGTGTGCTTGGTGGCTACAAAGTACAAGGAAAAACAGCGGAGCAAGCACAGCAGCTGATTCAAGATGCAAAAGCTTGTGAAGAGGCAGGGGCAGCGGCGGTTGTATTAGAATGTATTCCACATCAATTGACAGAAGCAGTGTCAGAAACTTTAACGATTCCAACAATCGGTATTGGAGCAGGTGTGGAAGCAGATGGACAAGTGCTTGTATTCCATGATTTATTGCAATACGGCAAGCATCATATTCCGAAATTCGTCAAAGCATTTGCGCATGTAGGTGATGAAGTCGAGCATGGTATTACAAGTTATGTACGGGAAGTCAAAGCAGGCACATTTCCTGCCATACAGCATCAATTTACGATGAAAGATGAAGAGTTGAACCAGCTTTACGGAGGCGTTAAATAAATGAAAGTTGTTACAACGATTACTGAATTAAAGCAATTTGTCCAGCAAGCGAAAAAAGAGCAAAAGTCAATTGGCTTAGTCCCAACGATGGGCTATTTGCACGATGGACATTTAACGCTTGCTCGCACAGCAAAGGCAAATAATGATGTAGTCATTATGAGCATATTTGTCAACCCAACACAATTTGGGCCGAACGAAGATTTTGAATCCTATCCACGTGATTTACCGCGTGATACAGAACTTGCGCAGTCAGCAGATGTAGATTTAATTTTTGCGCCAAGCGTGGAAGAAATGTATCCAGCAGACGGCGGTATTAAGCTATTAGCAGGACGTCAAGCAACAATTTTATGCGGAGCAAGCCGTCCAGGGCATTTTGACGGCGTCGTGCAAGTCGTTGCAAAGCTGTTTCATTTAGCAGAGCCAACACGCGCTTATTTTGGGCAAAAGGATGCGCAGCAAGTGGCGATTATTGAAACGATGGTGCGTGATTTTAATTTTCCATTAGAAATACAAACGATTCCGATTGTTCGTGAAGAGGATGGGCTGGCAAAATCGAGTCGTAATGTTTATTTAACGGCGCAGGAGCGTGCAGAAGCACCGGCTATTTATGTGGCGCTAAATTTAGCGAAGGCACATTTTTTACAAACGAAAAATGCAGGGGAAGCCATTGCGCTTGCCGAGAAGCATATTGTAGAAAATACAGCGGGACGCATTGATTATTTACAGCTTTTAAGTTATCCTGATTTAGCAACAATTACAGCGCAAACAGAGAAATTTTTACTAGCGACAGCCGTTTATATTGGCAAAACGAGATTAATTGATAATTTAATTTTTTCACTAGAAGGGGAATAAAACAATGTTTCGCATGATGATGAATGGTAAAATCCACCGTGCACAAGTAACACAGGCGGATTTAAACTATGTTGGTTCAATTACAATTGATGAGGACATTTTAGATGCAGTCGGAATGCTGCCAAACGAAAAAGTGCATATCGTCAACAACAATAATGGTGCACGCTTTGAAACCTATATTATCGCAGGTGAGCGCGGCAGTGGCGTAATTTGTGTCAATGGTGCAGCAGCACGTCTTGTACAAAGAGGCGATATCGTCATTATTATTTCATACGTTTATGTAGATGCAAACGAAGCGCGTGACCATAAGCCAACTGTGGCGATTATGGGCGACAACAATACGATTAAGCAAATGATTAGCTACGAACCTGAAGCAACGGTGATGTAGACAAATAAAAGAGGTTTGAGCCTAGGCTCAAACCTCTTGTTTTATGAATTTGCTGCCCAAATTTCAATTTCGATTTTAATTTCTGGTAAGCCTAGTGCTGAAATATAGCCAATCGTCATGGCTGGATATTCTTTTGGGAAAAAAAGATCCCATTCCTCGTCAAAATAATCCCAATCAATCGGTTCGACCGCCCAAATATTTACTTTAATAATGTTTGTCGCATTTAAATTTTCTGCCTGTAAAGCTGACTGAATATTTTGGAAAGTATTGCGCACTTGCGCATTGAATGCTTTAGGTAAATGTCCTGCTATATCCGTACCAATTTGCCCTGACAGCACAAATAGCTCTGCGTTTCTTGGAATTTTCGTTATGTGCGTATAATTTCCAACTGGCTGTGGCATTGTTGCCGGATTTGTTCTCATAATTTTCTTCATTTTGCTCACCTCATCATTATATTGCTACTGCATTTTCTAAAAATGGGCACACTTCACCCGTTAAACGCTATTTTAGAAAAAAACAGCAGTTGAATACCCATATCCGCATGATAAAAACAGCAACATTTTTTTCTTCATAATATGGATACCCTCCTTAATAAAATAATGATAGTAATATCACTATTGTACTATTAAGTATGTTGTAATTGAAAGTATTTTTAATATTATTTCTTTCAAAAGCTATAAATATATGCTAGACTATAAATAATTTAAATTGAACGGAGGTGAAAAAGAATGATTCAAAACGCTATGACTACAGGTGTAAAAGTGGATACTGCAATGTACTTTGCACGTGTAATTACTTTTGATTTTGCGACTAACGGGATAAGTGCGCCCTTTTTTAAGCAAATCAAAATACGAAACGTAGCGGATTAACCATTCTTTTTCACAATCAGTGTAGGAAAAGACTGCATGTTAATGTGCAGTCTTTTTTTGACGTTCAAAATGCTTTTTCCGCGCGTTGTTGGAGGAATAACAATGCAAATTAAAGCAGAGAAAATTAATAAAACAATCGGAAGCAATGAGATTTTTACAGGATTACAATTGGAAGTAAATGCAGGAGAGCATATCGCCATCATTGGCCCAAATGGCTGTGGCAAAACGACGTTACTCGGTTTATTAGCTGGTGAGGATACACCAGATACTGGACGTATAATTAAAAGTAAAGATGCAACAATTGGTTATTTACATCAAATTCCAAGCTATCCAGCACATACGGTAAGAGCTGTGTTAGAGCAGGCTTTCGCAGCTATTTTTGCCTTGAAGGATAAAATGACGATGCTTGAGCAGCAAATGCAAGCTGGAGACGTTTCCACGAAGCTTTTACAGCAGTATGGGCAAGTGCAGGAGCAGTTTATCCAGCAAGGGGGCTATGAGCTTGATTCACAGCTAGCTGCAATTGCCAATGGCTTAGGTATTGATCAATTTTTAACACAGCCATTTGAAGTATTAAGTGGTGGCGAAAAAACAAAGGTTATGTTAGGTCAAATTTTATTGCAAAATCCATCAATCCTGTTATTAGATGAACCGACAAATCATTTAGATATGCAGGCAATTGAATGGCTTGAGGAGCATGTACGAAAATTTGAAGGCATTGTGATTGTTGTCTCACATGACCGTCAATTTATGAATCAGGTCGCGCAAAAAATTGTGGAGATAGAAGATGGAGAAGCCTATCTTTATCATGGCAACTATGATGCCTTTGCTGAGCAAAAGCAGGAAAAAATCGAGCAGCAATTTGCGCAATATGAGGAGCAACAGAAAAAAATAAAAAAAATGCAGGAAGCTATTAAACGTTTAAAGCAATGGGCGAATGAGGCGAACCCTCCGAGTGATAGCCTACATCGCCGCGCGAAAAGCATGGAAAAGGCATTAGCGCGAATGGAGCGTGTAAAAAAGCCAATCAATACGAAGAAGATGAATCTATCTTTAGCAATGGCGGAGCGCAGTGGCAAAGAAGTTGTAGCATTTGAACATATGACACATAGCTATGAGCGCCCATTATTTTGCGATAGTCATTTAGCAGTTTATTTTCAAGATCGGCTGGCAATTGTCGGTGGGAATGGTTGTGGCAAATCGACTTTATTAAAAATGGTGACAGGTGAAGTAATACCACAACAGGGGCTTTGTAAGCTTGGTAGCAATGTCAAAATTGGCTATTTGTCACAGCAATTTAATTACAGCGATACAGAAATGCGCGTAGTGGACGTCTTTCGTGATACAGTAGCCGTATCAGAGGCTGAGGCAAGGCATATTTTAGCTCAATTTTTATTTTATGGTTATGATGTGTTCAAAAAAATAAAAAATTTAAGTGGTGGCGAGAAAATGCGTTTACGCCTTGCACAGCTTATGCACGAAGAAATTAATTTACTGTTGCTAGATGAACCAACGAATCATTTGGATATTGAATCACGTGAAGTGCTAGAGGATACATTGGAATCCTTTGAAGGGACGATTATTGCCGTCTCACATGACCGCTATTTTTTACAAAAGTTATTTATGAAAATAGCATGGATTGAAAACCAGCAGCTCACAGTGTATGACGGAGATTATGAGTGGGCGAAGGGGAAACGCTCTTATCAAACAATCGAAAAAGTCCCAAGTGAGAAAGTGAAAAAGAAAAAACAACGCTCTACTTCAGAGCAAATTGAAAAATTAGAAATGAAACTAAAAGAGCCAACGCTTGCAACGATTCAGCGTGCAAAATTGGAGCAGCAGCTAGAAGCGTTATATGGGCAGTGGCTATTAGAGGAATAGGAGGTGAAAACCGCATGTGGTTATTATTTTTATAAGCCGATACGAGTGATGAAACGCTCGTATCGATAGTCACTATCGATGCGAAAAAGAACTTTTTTCGGAGGTAGTGCCAAATGGAACAATTACAATTTGAAATAAAACAAGTAACACATCATTATTTAGATAAGGAAGTTTTAAATATCCCGTATTTGGCTGTGCATCAGTTAGAACGTATTGGCGTTGTTGGGGACAATGGTGCGGGCAAAAGCACATTACTTAAGCTTCTTGCAGGGAAAATTTCTCCAACGTCTGGTCACGTCAAAAGCTTTGTCGATGCGCTTTATATGGATCAAATTGATTTGCAAGTAACAAATGCTATTGATTATGCGCTGCAAGGTAAGCTCAACATTCAAATGCAGCATGAGCATTTGAGTGGTGGTGAGCAAACGAGACGCAAACTAGCCGAACTTTTGTCAACATATGCTCCTTGCTATTTATTAGACGAGCCAACATCGCATTTAGATAGAGATGGCATTCAATTTTTAATTGATGAGCTAACCTATTATTATGGAACGCTGATTATCGTCAGCCATGACCGCACATTATTGGATGCCATTGTCGACACGATTTGGGAAGTAAGAGACGGAGCGGTACATGTTTATGCAGGTAACTACAGTGCTTATAAAGAGCAAAAGGAATTAGAGCGTCAGCAACAGCAGTATGCACATGAAGCCTATGTAAAGGAAAAAGGTCGGCTAGAAGCTGCCGCTGCAGAGAAAATGAAGCGAGCTGAGCAGATGGCACAGGCAAAAAACTTGTCGCGTAATGAGGCGAAAGCGAAGCCGAATCGCATGTTTGAAACAAAATCAAAAGCCTCTGGACAGAAGGCGTTGCACCGAGCCGCAAAGGCGATGGAAGAGCGCGGGCAGCAACTACAAGCAATAGAAAAGCCTGACGCGGAGCGCACGTTTCACTTTGCACAGAAGGCGATTTCAGAGCTGTATAATAAAGTGCCGATTTTAGCGAATGATTTTACATTAATGGCGGGAGAGAAACTATTACTGGAGGGCGTTTCCTTCCAAATTCGCCAAGGTCAAAAAATCGCGATAACAGGTGCAAATGGAAGTGGGAAAAGCACATTATTGAAAGCAATTGCAGAAGGTGCAGCAGGTATCGATACTTCACCAAAAGTGAAAATTGGTTATTTCAAGCAAATGAGCTATCAATTCAAGGAATCTCAAACATTGCTACAATTTATGAAGTCACAATCAACTTATGACGAAGGCTTTTTACGAAAAGTATTAGCTGCTATGCATTTTACACAAACAGATTTACGAAAAAGCGTTTGTGATTTAAGCGGTGGTGAGGCGATGCGCTTGCAGTTAGCTTTATTATTTGTCGGAGATTACAATGTATTATTGCTTGATGAACCGACGAATTTTTTAGATATTACATTGCTAGAAGCATTGGAGCAATTTATGTTAGGCTATCGAGGAACGGTCTTGATTGTTTCGCATGACGAGGCCTTTTTACAACAAATAACAACAGTACGCTATCATTTGGCGGAACAGAAATTGCTGTTGCAATAAGCAGAAGTGAGAATGGAATTCCTTTTCCATTCTCGCTTTTTTGTGTATACTATAGAAAAGCAATGGAAATGAGGAGCATATATGGAAAAAGTCACAAAAGGAATGTTAATTATAGTTTTATCCCGTATTAACAGGCTGTAAGACCCCCACATCAAAATAGTGAGTGGAAACGAAATAGTTAAGTGGGGAATCAACAGCCTGTAAAAACCCGATTGGTGAA
>NZ_PYWN01000141.1 GCF_003049505.1 Metasolibacillus meyeri | reverse complement strand
AGATGTGTATAAGAGACAGATATGAAATTATAGACTTATGGAGAACAAACGAGGCTAGTAAAGGTGCTTGTATGTAATTAATTGGAGAATTATCTAAATCTAAAGCATGTTTTTAAACAGCTCGGCTTCTTTTTACTGCAATCATAACAAAAGCCGTTGTGCATATAATTGACTATGCATAGAGCTAGTAGGAGGGTGTGTTTTGGAAATCATTCAAGAAATTTTATCAATATATATGCAGTTTTTCGATTGGGGCATGTGGAAGGAAGTTTTAACTGACCCTGTATCTTGGGGATTAATATCCACACTTATTATTATCGAAGGCTTACTTTCAGCAGACAATGCACTTGTACTAGCTGTGTTGGTTAAGCACTTGCCAAATAAACAGCGAAAACGCGCATTAATGTATGGTATGATCGGGGCTTATTTTTTCCGATTTTTATTTATAGGCATCGGTGTTTATTTAGTGGAATTTTGGTTTATAAAATTGCTAGGTGCCTTGTATTTAGGTTGGCTCTGTGTTGCTCATTTCGCACAAATAGGAGAAGAGGACAGTGTTAAGGAAGTTAAAAAATCAGGTTTGTTAGTTCGAATTTTTGGAAGCTTTTGGGCAACTGTTGTTATGATTGAGCTAATGGATGTTGCTTTTTCACTTGATTCCATACTTGCTGCATTCGCCATATCCAATCAAGTATGGGTATTAATGATTGGCGGGATGTTAGGGATTGTCATGATGAGAACAATTGCAGGCTTATTTTTAAGCGTTATTGAAAAAATACCTGAACTAGAGGAAGCAGCCTTTTTCATCATCGGTATCGTTGCATTAAAAATGCTTGTGAGTATCGTAGGTATTCATGTACCACACTATCTGTTTTTCATTATTTTAATTGTTGTATTTACAATTACCTTCTGTCTTCATTTTGTAAAAAAGCTACGAACTGCTTAAGGCTATTTTTCTGTATCAATAACTACCTTGCTCGAACCAAATATTATTTACCTCATATAATGGTTTCGAGGAGGATTTGATGCAGTGGATTACAATTATTCTTTTAGGAATCGCGGTGAATTTAGATAACTTAGGAATCAGCTTAGCCTATGGGATTAAACGAATAAAAATTCCCTTCATCTCAAACGCTGCTATTGCGCTATTATCCATGCTTGTGACGTATGTAGCTATCACAATTGGCGAGGCATTAATTGATTATATTTCAGTTTATTTAGCTAATCTATTAGGCAGTTTGTTACTTTGCGTTATTGGGGCATGGACTTTGTTATCAAAACGATTCGCTAAAGCTGGCCGTATTAAATCATTTGATAAAGATCAAAATTCTATCCTTTCTTTAAAAGAGGCCATTCTATTAGGCTTTGTTTTATCAGCGAACTGTTTAGCAACAGGTATTGCTATTGGTGCAAATGATATTACGACAATATGGATGGTTATTTCTATCGGGGCCTTTTCCTTCATTACAGTAGCAATCGGCAGCCACTTTGGCATTTTATTAGCAAAAAGCTTTATTGGTCGATACTCTACAGCGATTGCAGGTTGGCTTCTGATAGCGATAGGTATTTTTGAAATTTTCATCTAGAAAAAAGGCTGTCAGGAAATTTCCGACAGCCTTTTTTCTATTTAAGACGAAGCTGATTCTTCCTTCAATGTATATTTGCGCCCAAAAGTGATATAGAAAAACGTGGAGGCAATTAAATATAACGCACCTGTAATACAGAACGCATAGGCATAGCCCCAGTATGAGCCATAGGATGTGACGAGCCATGCTGCTGGCAAGCCCATAACCGCCCATCCTAAATTGAACACCATTTGATTGACCGAGTTAGCGAGCCCTTTATATTTATCGTGGACAACTTCCATCGCAATGGCACTTTGAATTGGGTTACCTGCATTCATCAATGCTTGGCGCATTAAAAAGCCGAGCGATGCTAAAAACAATGAATTTGTAAAAGCTGTTAAAAACAAAAATGGAATCGACATGAGCTGAAATAAAACGAGAGCTCTTACTTTGCCTACACGCTTCACAAGCATTGGTCCAATAAGCATCGCCACCGTTGTCATCGCAGAACCTAATGCTAAAATTAATCCAATATAGGAGTTTGACGCATCAAAGCGATTCGCAAAATATAAGTTTAAGTATGGGATAACTAAGCCCGCACCGAAACCAACGAGTAAATTAGCTGTTCCGAAAAAGATAATCATTTTAAAATTGAAAGACCAACCAGCTTCCTTCTCTGTGTGAACCACTTGTGCTTTTTCTTTTTGCACAGGAGCTACAGGCTTCATTTTAAATAATGGGAATAGCCCACAGAAGAAAATAACACAGCCTGTTAATAGCGAAATTTGAATACTTTGTACTTCATCCATTTTCGCAAGCCACTGCAAAGTATCTGCGATAATGCCACCTAATAAATTCCCGACAACATTTGATACGGTGATGAGCGCAAAGTGAATGCTGAACAATTGCATACGTTCACGCGGGCTAGAGTTTTCCGCTAAAAATGGCACACCTGAAACTTGTGCCAAGGCCCATGCAATCCCCATGCCAAAGGCGAGCATTAACATCGGCTGCTCCGCTGTCACAATACTGCGTCCAACAAGCAAAATAGCCGTCAATGTCGAGCCAATAATTAAGAGCCATTTGCGCCCTATTTTATCGCTCAGTAGTCCCGCTGGTATGAGCATAATTGCTGTTGCGAGCGATGTCATCGAAATCACACTTCCATTCACCGATTCTGGCAATCCAAGCTCTCGAATATATAAATTGTACATCACGCTAAATACACCCATACCAATTTGAATTAGCACATTCGACAAAATAAATAAACGGATATTTCGATTAAACGATTTTAAGCTTTTTCCCCACTCATCAAGCCATTTCTTCACTCACTGCACCTCATTTTAATTCGATAACCTAAATATACGTTTTCCGTAGTAAATAAGCAAGATGGAATTTTATAGAATCCCTCGCTTAAATGCCTCGCTCACTAAATGGGTACGGTTTTTTGCCTGCAATTTACTAAGCAGTCTTTGCACATAGTCACGCACCGTGAATTCACTTAAAAATAAAATCGAAGCAATTTCCTTATTGCTATAGCCCTCTGCAATTAAATAAATCACGCTATGCTCCTTGTCATTTAACTCAGAGTGCTTTTCAAGATGTGAGGTAGTAGGTTTACGTGATAACAATAAGCCAAGTCGTTTACCAACGAGTGCCAACGTATCTAATTGCATTTGCGAATACGGGAAAAATTCACCTTTTTGATCTAGCTCTAACCAACCATATAATTGATTTTCGTCTGCAACTGGGATGAAAATCATCGACGATAAATTGAATTTCTCAATCATTTCGTCCTCGATATATGGATGTGGTTCTCGCAAATAAAGCGGCTGCTTTAAGCTGAAAATCGGAAAATCTGCCGTTAGTTTTCCTTTAATATTTTGCACAATCTCTAGCTGATCGCCAAACATCCCTTTAAATTCATTTTTCCATGGGATGTATATATAAAAAATACAGCGCTTAAATTGAAAAATCGCCTTCAACTCTTCCAAAATCGAGGGCAATTCTTCGGCGCTTGAAGCGCGAATCAAAATTTCATCCATTTGTTCAAGACTACTGACATCTAATGCTGTGTGCTCAGATGATTGATTCAATGATACATAATACTGCTGCATTAAGCTCACCATACTATTGGATAAAAACATAAACAATGGCTCTATCTGAGGATGTTTTTGATTAAATAATAGACGAAGGGTGGATTGTTCGAAAATAGCTCTAAATTTATTTAAAAATGGGCCTGTTGCTTGCTGCCAATGTACTTGAATAAAGAGCTGCAATTGATTTGTTAAATTATCTGGCACTTCGCTATCATGCTGTTTAATGATGAATTGCAAAAAATGGTCGGAGAATGCAATCATCTCTTCCCTTTCCTTCGCAGTTAGCTCCTGTTCCAATTGAATATAAGAATTAATATTTTGCATGAGCTGAGTACGATATATTTTGCAAAATAAAATAAATTGTACAGGCTTTATCATTTTATCACCTACAAATGTATGTTTATTTTTGTGAAAAGTCCCTATTCTAATAGGTTAATCCTATGTATTAAAACGTATACAATGTAGTTAGTCAAATATTAAGGAGATGTTCTTTATGGCATTCAAACATATTACAATCGCAGGTTCTGGCGTATTAGGTAGCCAAATTGCATTCCAAACTGCATTTTTCGGCTATAATGTAACGGTTTACGACATTAATGATGAGGCATTAACCGCTGCAAAAGAGCGCTTCTCAAAATTAAAAACAGTTTATGGTGAATTTTTCGATGACGTGGCACGTGCAGAAAAAGCGTTCGCTAGCCTTTCATATAGTGCCGATTTAGCAGAAGCGGTCAAAGAGGCTGATTTAATTATCGAAGCTGTTCCTGAAGTTGTAGAAATTAAAACAAACTTCTATATACAATTAGCTCAAGTAGCTCCTGAGAAAACAATCTTCGCTTCCAATTCCTCAACGATGCTTCCAAGCCAATTTGCTGAATATACAGGTCGACCAGAGAAGTTTTTAGCATTACACTTTGCTAATGAAATTTGGAAAAACAATATTGCAGAAGTAATGGGGCATGCTGGTACAGACGCAAAATACGCTGACTTAGTAGAAGAATTTGCAAAAACAATCGATATGGTTACATTCCGCTTGCATAAAGAGCAACCTGGTTATATTTTAAACACATTATTAGTGCCTTTTTTAAATGCAGCACAATATTTATGGGCAAACGAAGTGGCTGATCCACATGCCATCGATAAAAACTGGATGATTTCAACAGGCGCCCCAGTTGGTCCATTTGCTTTCTTAGATATTATTGGTATGACGACACCATATAACTTAACAAAAGCAAAAGCAGAACAAGGTGACCAAGTTTCACAATTAATCGCAGATAAATTAAAATCAGAATTAATTGACCAAGGTAAACTCGGTGTGGCGACAGGTGAAGGCTTCTACAAATATCCAAATCCTGCATATCAGCAACCTGATTTCTTGAAATAATGCAAAAGAGGCTGTCTATTTTAGTAATTAGTTCCGATAACGTGGAGAAAACTTAAAATCGCAGTCCAAATAACATACGTTTTCGCAACGTAAATAGCAAGGCAATTAACAAACCAAAAAAGCTTGGGACATCCCAAGCTTTTTACAGTTATTAAATGTGTTGTTAAAGCTCTTCGTTAGTTTGCCTCTTTGAATTGGTTCCAATCTTTTTTTAACAGAGAAAAGGAATAATGGTCATAATATTTACCCCTGAATAAATGTTTATCTCTATAAACGCCTTCATTCATAAATCCAAGTCTTTCTAATAACCTAATAGAGCTTACGTTATCTAAAGCAACAAAAGCGTTAATTCTATTTAAGTTCATATGGTTAAATCCACTTTCAATTGCACTAATTAATGCCTCTTTCATATATCCTTGTCCCCAATTTTCGTGCCATAAATCATAGCCTATTTCCGCAATATTGTTCGTTCTGTCCCAACAATGATATCCACAGGTTCCAATTTGCTCTTGGTTAGCATCTTTTTTGACTAATACCCAACGATTATGTCCCTTTTCTTCTGGATCTTTATTCCATTCAACAAACTCGATTGCATCATTTCTACTTGTAAATAATTCTTCATCATATAAAAATTCGCATACTCTTTCATCACTAAAAAGCCTATAAATAAAATCAATATCCTCATTATTTACATTTCGCAAAAACAACCTATCTGTTTCTAAATTCGGAAATTTATTATGTTCAATCATTTTGACAACTCCTAATTATTTACTTTTGCAATTGATAACTCACTAACTCATGCTTTATTATAAAGCCTGCCGCCCTATACAGATGGAGTGCTCCTTCATTTGCTGTGCTGACAGTTAATTGCACCTCTTGAATTTGATGTGTAGCACTTATGCGCGTAAGTGCCATTGCTAGTAACTTTGTACCAAGTCCTTGTCGCCTAAAGGCTGGTGCAATCGCAATATATTCAATCACCGCCCATTGATGTAGGGCATCTACCTCGATATAAGCGTAGCCCTGTAGCTGTTCTTCTTCATTGATAAGTAATAGCAATTCATGTGTATCATTTAGGCGTTGTACAATTGTTTTTGCATCATAGTAAGTATTCGGAAATGCTTCATTGTGTAGCACAGCGAAACTTTCATAAAATTTTGGCTCATACAAATTAAAATGTATCATCTCAGGTTGCTCTTGTTGCTGCCATCGTAAAACGCTGTGCCAACCTGTTTGCTGTGCACCGATTGCCTTGATAAATTCAGTCGCTACCTTATTTTCTTCATTGATAAAAAATTGGAATGTGTGAATAGTGGAATGCTTCTCTAACAGTTGGCTCCACATATTTACTAGCAGTGGTACTTGCTCTCTACACTGCATAAACGGTCCCCACACCTCCGCGCTTGTGCCATCTATATCTAAGCCAATTGCCGCTACAATACGTTCATTATCATATGTAATAGCAAAAGCACTCTCCATAAAATCTTCTCTCAAAGTTTGCTCAATTTCTTCTACATCTTCACCACAGTAGCCAATATGATGTGCTGGCTCGTTGTTTAGCTGTGCTAGAAATTGTGCAAGTTGCTTGTTTTTTGTCATGTTGCCCTCCTAAAGTCCCAATTCGCTCAACGAAGTGCCAAATTCGCTCGTAAGATATGTGAATTCGCACGCAAGATGCCCATCTCCGCACGTTAAACAGTGAAATTCGCACGCAAGACATCCAAATTCGCTTATCCATATAGAAAAAGCTGCCGAAAATTCGGCAGCTCCTCTGACTTAGCCATTCAATGAATTTGCCTGTAGCTGGTACATTGTTTCATAGCGGCCACCTAATGCTAACAGCTCATCATGTGTACCTTGCTCGACGATTTCACCACGGTCTAATACGAGAATTTTATCTGCATTTTTAATTGTCGATAGACGGTGGGCGATAATAAATGTTGTACGCCCTTGCTTTAATACATCCATCGCATGCTGAATAATTTCCTCTGTTTCTGTATCAATATTGGATGTTGCTTCATCCAATATTAAAATCGCTGGATTGAAGGCTAATGCACGTGCAAAGGAAATTAACTGGCGCTGCCCCGAAGAGAGCGTGCTTCCTTTTTCAATTACTGGCTCATCTAAGCCTTTTTCTAAGTTCGCTAAAACACGTTCGCCACCTACAGCAGCTAGTGCCTTTTCTACTGTTTCACGCGAAATGCGTTCATCATTTAAGCTAACATTCGAAGCGATTGTACCTGTAAATAAATATGGATCTTGTAACACAATGCCCATATGGTCACGAACCGATTGGCGTGGCAAGCTTGTAATATCTTGCCCATCAATTGTAATACGTCCTTTTTGTGGATCATAGAAGCGGAATAATAAGTTCATAATTGAGCTTTTCCCCGAACCCGTATGCCCAACAAGTGCCACAGTTTCACCCTTCTGTGCTTCGAAGTTTAAATTTTTCAACACGTACTCATCATCCTTGTAAGCGAAGGAAACATTATCAAATATCACATTCCCCTCGTAACGTGGGATACGCTTTTCGCTTACTGCCTCGCCGTTTTGATCCAACAGTTCAAATACACGAGAGCCAGCTACTAATGAGCGCTCAAGCTGTGAGAACTGGTTAACAAAGTTCACAATGGGATTGAATAAACGTGTCAAATAATCAACAAGTGCATACAATGTTCCTGCTGTTATTGCTTCTGGCATTGTCATTGACTGTGTACCAAAGTAATAAATGAACACCATAAACATCAATAAACGTAATACATTCACTAAGTTAAAAGAGGTAGCTGAATCTAAAAACAACAGCTTGCGCTCATATTCATAATGCTCATTGTTCATCTCTGCGAATTCCTTTTTCATTTGGTTTTCGCGACGGAATGCTTGAATAATTGTCATCCCGTTAATTGATTCATTAATCATCGCATTAATATCCGCAATTTTTGTACGAATCACATGATTGTACTTTGCTGCAAACTTACGATAGCCAATCATCCAACCATAAACGAGTGGAATCACGACTAACGCAATAAGCCCTAGCTTAATATCTAAAATAAATAAAGCAATATAAACCCCTGCAATGGAAATAATGCTCGTTGCAAATTGTGATAGCACTTGCACATATAAATTGCGCACAGCTTCCGTATCATTCGTCACACGTGCCACTACTTTACCGGCTGGTAAGTTGTCAAAGTAATGAATCGGCAATGTTTGAATATGCCCAAAAACATCTTGGCGCATTTGCTGTACAACACGATTCGCCCCAATTTGCAAATAAATATACATAAAATAACGTAAAATCGCTGTTGCTATAGATAGCCCGAAGAAAACAATTAATAGCCATGTTAATGGTTTAACGGCCATCTCTCCTGGCGTCATATAGTTATCAATAATATGCTTTGCGATAAATGGTCCTGCTAAATCTGTAAAAACGGCTAATGTTAATAATGCAAGCCCAATTAAAATCGGCTTTTTAAATGTTAATGCGTAATGATACAATCGTTTACTTGTACTCATTCAGATCCCCCCTCTAGCTGCTGGCGGTCAAATTGCTCTTTATACCAACCATTCTGTGCAAGAAGCTCATCATGTGTACCTTGTTCTGTAATCATCCCTTCATCCAGCACAATAATATGGTCTGCGTGCTGAATGCCTGATAAACGGTGCGTTGTAATAATCGTCGTTTTACCATTACGTTCATTTTGAATATTATCGATAATCTTTGCCTCTGTTTTCGCATCAACTGCTGATAACGAATCATCCAAAACTAAAATTTCAGGATTTTTAATGAGTGCACGTGCAATGGATACACGCTGCTTTTGTCCGCCCGATAGCGAAACACCCTTTTCTCCTACGAGCGTTTCCATACCCATCGGCAAGTTTTTCAAATCTTGCTCAAAATGCGCAAGTCGAATTGCATCTGCAATTTGCGCCTCTGTTGCATCTTCTTTCCCAAATAAAATATTTTCTCGAATCGTTCTTGAGAATAGTACATGATCCTGTGGCACATAGCCAATCCAATCTAGCACCTGCTCCTTTGTTTGCTGTGCTAAATCGACATCGGCGATGGTTAATTGCCCATCACCAAGTGGATATTCTCGTAATAATTGCTTAACAAATGTTGTTTTCCCTGCACCCGTTTTCCCAACAATCCCTAATGTTTGCCCTTGCTTTAAGGCAACTGAAATTTGCTGCAAGTTTTTCACCTGTGATAACGGGTATTGGAATGTAAAATCATTAAAGCCAATTGCTGTTGGTGTTTGCAATGCCACCGCTTGTGCTGGATTTTGTACATCCGCCTCATAATTAAGTGTTTCTTGTACACGATCTAACGAAGCATTTCCTTGTTGCATTACGTTAATAAGCTCACCAATCGCAAACATCGGCCATACTGCTAGACCTAAATAAACATTAAATGTTACGAGCTGACCGACCGATAACTCACCATTCGATACCAAAACAGCTCCGTAGCCTAACGCAACAACATAACAAATAGCTGTACCCGCTTTAGTAATTGGTCCAAATAATGCGTTAATTTTTGCTACATGGATGTTTTTTTGGAACACTTCCTCACTTTTATTAGCGAAGCGCCCTTTATCTCGCGTTTCCTGTACATAAGCACGGATCACACGTACTCCAGCAACAGATTCAAGCACATCATCATTTAGCTCTCCAAAAGCTTCTTGAGCTGTCATGTAACGCTCATGCACAATTTTTCCTAAGTATTGAATTAAAATAGCCATAATTGGTACAGGTAGCATCGCCCAAAATGTTAGCTTCCATGAAATCGCGAAGCCCATCGCTAAAATAATGGCAGCCATATAAACTGTCGAATCAATCAACGTCATAATCCCGAAACCTGCTGTTAGCGATACCGCATTTAAATCATTTGTCGCTCGCGCCATTAAATCTCCTGTACGATTTTTTTCATAAAATGTTGGCGTCATTTTTAAAAATTGGTGCATTAATCGTTTTCGTAAAACCCGTTCTAGTGTAATCGCACCACCAAATAATTGGTATTGCCATACGAAATTCATTGAATAACTAAGTATAATGATGACTACCATACCGATTAAATAATAGCTGAGTAGCTCACCGGTCATGACACCTAATGTCATTTCATCAATGGCCTTACCGAGTAGCCAAGGTGGTATCACTTCAACGATACTCGCTAAAATTAGCAGCACAATGGCAAGTGTATAACGCTTCCAATGCTGCTTGAAAAACCATGTTAATTTTCCTAATACATCAAACATATTTTTACCTACTTTCTTCCCTTAGAGTCGCACTATCCACTATCCAGCGATTCCCTTTTTAAAATTTTTGCTTGAAATTGTTTAAACATACCGATATCCTCCTACATCTCAGTTATGCACACTGTCAGCACAAAAAAAGACATATATCCCCATTTCATTAGGATACATGCCTAAAAAAAGAGATACAGGGACGTGCCTGTATCATCAATTCATTATGCGCGTTCAAGCAAATAATAAAAAGAACATACTACAGGTCCGGATTAAAATGTTTAGCTGTTTTGTTGTTTAATAAAATCATCATAATCCTTCCCTCCATTTCCTTAAATTATTTAGTGCCCCTTAAGATTAGCATACAAAAATTTACTATGTCAATATTTTTTGAAAAATTAAATGTTTTTGTGAATTCTGTCGATATCGAGAGTCACATGACTTCTACATAAATCGTATCAAAAATTTTATCGTCTAGATAAACTTCTAGCTTCCACATCCCGACTTGCGGAAGTTCCATGATACTAGGTATATGATAGTCTGCACCATTATGAGCACTTAAAAAGCCAATTTTATCGTATAAAATTTCAATTTTTTGCTCTGGTTCCTCTTCAAATGCCGCAGTGACTTTAATATCACCCTTTAATACATCCTCATCACCCCAAAAATGCCACATGTATTTATTTGGCTGATTAGCGGTAAAGGGCAATATTTCTCTATCATAGATAAAACCCACTTTATCTTTGATTCCAAGCATTCGAAAACTACCCGATTCAAAAAATTCACTTTCCTGCCATGCTTCCTTCTTATCATCTGCACAAGCGGCTAACAACAATAATACCCCGAATAATGGTAACCAAAATTTCACTTTTATAATAAAGTCCTCCTTTTTTCTATAGCATAGGTAATTATATAATAACTTAAATTCACAGAATATTCATTCGAAATAAAAGAAAAAAATCGTCAGCAAAAATTGTTTTTTGTTGCGAAATATTTTATGATAAAAGTATTCAAAAAATTTTTCTATTATAGGAGGTGTACTCTTTATTTGCCCCCCTCATTTGGGTCGCAAGTAAAGGATTTATTTGGACGGAGATATAGGAGAGCTAACCATAAGGCTTGTAGCATTTGCTCTATTAATTGCTGCTACGGCATTTTTCGTTGCAACTGAGTTTGCCATAGTAAAAGTAAGGACTACACGAATTGACCAGCTTGTCGCTGAAGGTAATAAGAAAGCGCTAAAGGCGAAAAAAGTAATTTCAAACTTAGATGAATATTTATCAGCATGTCAGCTTGGAATTACCATTACCGCGCTCGGACTTGGATGGTTAGGTGAACCAACATTTGCACTAATTTTAGAACCATTATTTGAGCTCATAGGGCTGGAAGGTCGCGTTACGTCACTTCTTTCATTTATTATTGCCTTTTCACTTGTAACATTTTTACACGTTGTCGTAGGGGAATTATCGCCAAAAACTTTAGCTATTCAAAAAGCGGAGGCTGTCACTTTACATTTAGCAGGACCACTTATTTTATTCCACAACATCATGTATCCTTTTATTCGCACATTAAATGGCTCAGCCCGTGCATTAACAGGACTTTTCGGTTTAAAATTGGTTTCTGAATCTGAAGCAGCACACTCCGAGGAAGAGCTTCGTATGATTTTATCAGATAGCTTAAAAGGTGGAGAAATTAATCACTCTGAATACGAATATGTAAACAGTATTTTTGAGTTTTCTGATCGAATTGCAAAGGAAATTATGGTACCCCGTACTGAAATTATTAGCATTGAAAAAGATCAAACATTACGTGAAGTATTCGAAGTAATGGGCGTTGAACAATATACACGTTACCCAATTACAGACGGTGATAAAGACCATGTGATTGGCTTAGTGAATATGAAGCATTTATTAACTGCTTTCGTTAAAAACCCTGCAAACGGTGAGACAAAAGTAGAAGATTATATGCAACCCGTTATTCGTGTAATTGACACAGTGCCAATTAGTGATTTATTATTGAAATTCCAGCAAGAACGTATTCATTTAGCTATTTTATTAGATGAATATGGTGGAACATCTGGCTTAGTAACGATTGAAGATATCATCGAGGAAATTGTTGGTGATATTCAGGATGAATTCGATGCTGACGAAATACCTGAAATTCAAGAAATAGACGAAGGTCATTATATTATTGATGCGAAATTGCTTTTGGAAAACGTCAACGATATTTTAGGTATCGAAATCGAGGATGAAGATATTGATACAATTGGTGGATGGGTGATGACACAGCATTTTGATGTAGTCGAAGGTGACTCATTTGAAGCTTATGGCTATCAATTTACAATTAAAGAATCTGATGGACATCATATTTCATATCTCGAAATCAAAAAGCTAGAAGCTGCTAAAATTCTTGAAAATAAATTAATTGAAGAAATTTAATGTAAAATTATAAGCAAGTGGCTGTTTAGAAAGTAGCGTTTGGCGATAAATTATCGCAGATGCATACTTTCTAGGCAGCCTCTTTATCATGTCTAAAAGTCTTTCTAGGAGGAAACATTGTGGAGCTATATACAAATTTACGTGCTGGTGAAAAAGGCGCTTGGTTATCTATTGGTACTTATATTGCACTAAGTGCAATGAAACTAATTGTTGGCTATATCGGGAGCTCAGCCGCATTAAAAGCAGATGGATTAAACAATACAACCGATATTATTGCTTCGGTTGCTGTATTAATTGGCTTACGTATTTCTCAAAAGCCTGCGGATGACGATCACCAATACGGACATCTACGTGCAGAAACAATCGCTTCACTTATTGCGGCATTTATTATGATTGCAGTAGGGGTCCAAGTACTGATATCTTCCATTAAAAATATTTGGAACCCTACGCATGATACGCCTTCTGTGCTAACAGCAGTCGTGGCTGTTATTAGCGCTTGTATTATGTATATTGTCTATCGCTACAATATGGCTTTAGCAAAGAAAATTAATAGCAGTGCTGTTAAAGCTGCCGCCTATGATAATCGTTCAGATGCCCTTGTTAGCATCGGTACAGCTATTGGGATTGGTGCTGCGATTGTAGGTTTCCCTATTATCGATGTCATTACAGCACTTCTTGTCGGTGTTATTATCGTGAAAACCGGTGTGGAAATACTTTGGGAGGCTGTCCATACATTAACGGACGGCTTTAATACGAGAGATACAGAGGCACTTTGTGAGCTTATTCGCAAAGTTGACGGCGTCATCGATTTAGTGGATTTCAAAGGGCGTACACATGGTAATATGTCATTTGTCGATGTAACAGTGACCGTCAACCCGTATTTGAATGTATGGGAAAGCCATGAAATTACAGAGCAAATCGAAAATACAGTAAAACAAATCAATCCATATTGCGTTGTGCTCGTGCATATTGAACCGCATGAAATCCCTGCACCAACGGAGGATGATTATCATTTTTGAAAAAGCTACCTAAGAAGCAAGTATGCATTTAGCTTCTCAGACAGCTCTAATTTCTATATTATTTCTTCAATCAAATAATGCTCAATAATTTTTAAAAATACTTTTCCGATATTTATGAGTGCCTGTTCATCAAAGTCAAATTTAGGGTGATGGTGCGGATAGGCTGTATGCTCCGTTCCATCATGCGAGCCTACGTAGAAGAAATTTCCTTTTGTCTGTTGCAGATAGTAGGAAAAATCCTCCGCACCTAAGCTAACCTGACGAATTTGGAAAGCCTCGTCCCCAAATTCCTGTTGAATTAGCGCTGTTACTAAATTTGTTTGCTCTTCATGGTTCACTAACACAGGATAGCCATTTAAATAATCTAGCTCGTAATCAATATAGCTAGATACTTTGAAGCCATCTAATATCGCACGAATTTCCTGCTCAATTTGCTTGCGCACTGTCGCATCGAGCGTTCGAACTGTTCCCTCTAAGAGCGCTTTATCTGCAATAACGTTAAAGGCACTTCCACTATGGAAGCTACCCACCGTTACAACAGCAGGCTCAATCGGGCTCACCCGACGACTAACAATTTGCTGAAACTGGTTGACAAGCTGTGTACCAATGACAAGCGAATCCTTTGTTTGGTGTGGATGTGCACCATGTCCGCCTTTGCCGAAAAGTTTAATGGTAAAGGCATCAACAGAGGCCATCGTTGGACCTACGCGTGTAGCTAACGTACCTATTGGTAAATCGGAGGCTAAATGCGCCCCAAAAATATAATCAACATCCTCTAAAACTCCTGCTTCCACCATTGCCTTCGCACCGCCTGGAGGCTTTTCTTCCGCATGCTGAAAAATAAGTTTGACATTTCCTTTTAATTGATCACGATTATTTTGTAGCACCTTTGCTACACCTAATAAAGCTGCCGTATGCCCATCATGTCCACAAGCATGGCTCACACCATCTACAGTAGATTTATATGGAACATTCTTTTCATCTGGAATTGGTAAAGCATCAAAATCTGCGCGTAAAGCAATAGTTTTTGTTGGATTTGGTGTACGAATATAGCCTACAACACCGTTCCCACCGATATTTTCATGCACTTCAATTCCGTAGCTTCGAAGCTCCTGTGCAATAAATTTTGCTGTATTAAATTCTTGAAATGAAAGCTCTGGATGTTGATGTAAATAACGTCTTGTATGTACAATTGATTCAAATTGCTGCAATAATTCGTTTTGTAAATGAGACAAATGAAAACCCTCCTCGTATCCCCTTTTAATTCCTATAGAAATAGTATACTTTAAATCATAAAAGCAATCCTTGAGAAAGTCAATCAATTTTATCTGAAAATTAAAAATAGCTAAGCTTTTATATGGTATAATTTTCAATTAACATACTACATTGTCGGAGGAATTTTTATGAAGATGCTTTTATTTTTCATCAGTTGGTTAATTATTTTTCGCCAATTTTATAAATTTATCTATGCAGATAAACTAAAAAGAAGCTGGGAGAAATATATTCTATTTTCCATTATTGCAAGCATCGTTATGCCATTTGTACAGCTTTATGCTCGAGAACAATTGGGCACACTAAAAGATAGCTTAATTAATGCTTCTGCAATAACTATCGCTTTATTAATTTTTCTAATCGGCGGGGCCTATTTAAAAATGAAGATTGATGAGTGGAGTGAGGAATTTAAATAGATGATGGTCAAGTTGAAGCTTTCACAGGGCAAAGCCCAAACAAAAAAGCAGGGGCGTGTCTGAACAGATAATACCTATTTCAGACATGCCTCTTTGTCACACCTGCCCACTACCCTCTGTCAAACCGTGCTTCACCGCATATAAAGCAGCTTGTGTACGGTCTTGCACTTGTAGCTTAGCAAAAATATTGGATATATGTGTTTTCACGGTTTTCTCTGTCACAAATAAAGAAGAGGCGATTTCTCGGTTGCTTTTGCCCTTCGTTAGCTCTGCTAGTACGTCCTGCTCACGCGGTGTTAATGGGTTAACTACATGAAGCTTTTGTTTCTCTTCAAGCAAGCCTTCCTCTAGCTGCGTTGTTGCCTCTGGATGCAGCATATTTTCTCCACGCATAATTTGACGGATTGTATGCACTAAATCATCTGGCTCAATATCCTTTAGCTGATAGCCAGATGCACCTGCATCGATTGCTGGCAACACATGGTCTTTATCGGCAAAGCTCGTGAGCATTAGTACCTTAATGGCTGGATACAATGCTTTTATACGCTTCGTTGCTTGAATACCATCCATTTCAGGCATCACTAAATCCATTAATACGACATCAGGCTGCACCTCTTTCACCAATTGCACAGCTTCCATGCCATTTTTTGCTTCTCCTACAACTTCGATATCCTTTTGCGTCTTTAAAAAGAAGAGCAAGCCTCTTCTTACTACATGATGGTCGTCTGCAATTAAGACACGTATCATTCTATTCCCCCCTAATACGGCAGGCGGATTAATAATTCCGTCCCCTTGCCAATTTCACTCACCCAATCAGCTGTGCCTCCAATTGCATGCGCTCGATCTTTAATTGATTGAATACCGACTGATGGTATTCTAACTTTTGGATCAATCACAAAGCCTCGTCCCTCATCCTTAATAACGAGTAAAATATCTGTTTGCGTCACCGTAACATAAAGCTCCGCTATTTTGACACCTGCATGACGCCGTATATTATTCAGCCCTTCCTGTGCAATGCGGAATAACGTTTCCTCAATACGTGAAGGTAGCTGAATAACGCCTGAAACATTGACAATCAGCTTTAAGCCTAACATTTCTGCATATACTTTAATCGCTTCAATTAATCCGCTTTCAAGACCTTTCGGGCGCAGTTGCCAAATGAGTGCACGCATTTCCGTTAAAGCTTCCTGTGTAAGCTCTTGAATTTCTTTAAAGGTTTCCTTGATTTCAGGCTGGTCACTCATCTCAATGCCAGCACGTGATGTTAGTGTAACCGAAAATAAAAGCTGATTAACAGAATCATGTAAATCCCGTGCCAATCGATTGCGCTCTTGCACTAATGCAATTTCCTGTTGCTCATTCGTTAGATGAATCCTTTTAATAGCCGAGCCCATTTGAAAGGCAACGGATTCTAAAAGCTCAAGCTCTTCCTCCGTAAAACGTACCGTATTTTGAGAGGCGACATTTAAAATACCAAAGCGCTCCTGCCCAGATTGTAGTGGAACTGTTGCATGGTGTGTGATGCCACCTGTATCATCATCGCTATCTACCATTGCACTTTCAATGCGCTGGCATTCAATAATATTCGAAGCTTTCATCAACTCATTATTGCGATAGCGTGATACGCACCAGCAGCCACCTCTACTTAAATGTTGGCAACCGTTTTTAGCTAAAGCCTCTGGTAAGTTTTCATGTGCCACTAATTTGGATTTTCCTTTATTATCAATAAAGAAAATCCACCCCGTATCAAACTTCGTACCACTTAAAAATTTGAATAAAGCCCCTTTGAGCATCGGAATCATTTCGGTTTCTTCATTTAATAGTTCAGCAATTTCTTTTAATATCGTAATGTTTGAATGATTTAAGCCCATGATTCACCTCTAAGTTCTTTCCATTATCATATCATTGAAATACCTCTAAATGCATGTATACCCCGCTCATACTTTTGGCTGAAATTAATCAATTGTGAAATCTTACTCACAAAGTATTCAAATTCTAAACAATTTACTTCTCCTAGTCTTTTATCTATAATCAATACGTATCATTCATTTTGACATGTAGGAGAACAACTATGAACAAAAAATTAGAAAATGGCTTGCTTGCTATTTGGGTCGTGTCTCTAGTAGCAACATTAGGTTCGCTCTATTTCTCTGAAATTAGGCAGTACACCCCTTGCGAAATGTGCTGGTATCAACGAATTCTTATGTATCCAATTGTCATTTTGACGACGGTTGCTTACATACAGAAAAATGCACGCATCGCCTTAACAACCGCTGTATTTGCTTGTATTGGTGGAAGCATTTCCCTTTATCATTACGGCATCCAAAAGCTAGATTTTTTACAAGCATCAGCTCCTGCTTGCGGCCTTGTTCCTTGTACAGGACAATATATTAATTTGCTCGGGTTTATTACAATCCCATTTTTAGCATTAACAGCTTTCGTCATAATTGCAGCAATTAGCTTTTACATGTTACGCGTTTTAAAGGAGGAAAAATAAGATGAAGAAACTCGCTATTTTTGGCGGCATTATCGTTGTACTGTTCGCAGCGATTATCGTATTAACAAATATGTCCAACAACAGTAAATTAGAAAATAACCCGTACGGTACAAAAAACTTAAGACAATCTACAATTGACCAACTTGATGATAAAAACTATCAAAATATTATTTTACCAGATGCATTAGAAAAGAAAATTGCAACAGGTGAACCCGTTTATGCTTATATATTCAGCCCAGAATGTATGTATTGTAAGCAAATGACACCAAAACTAATGCCAGCAGCGGACGAATCAGGGATCCATATTGACCAATTGAATGTTTTAGAGTTTCCAGAGCAATGGAATAAATATAATTTAGAGGCTACACCAACATTAATTTATTTCGACAAAGGGCAAGAAGTAACGCGTATGGTTGGCGACTATGATGTTGATACAATTAATAGCTTTTTCCAAAACATTAGTGCACAATAATATATAAAAAGAAGGCATTTTACTTTGAGAGGCGTGTTTGGGCTTATCCGACCGCCTCTTATTTTTTAGGAGGAAATTTATGTTTACTTATATAGTTCAACAAGAAGGGCTCACAATTGAGCAGCTTTTGCGTGAAAATTGGCGCTTAGGCAAAAAAATCGTCCATGAATTACGCATGGCAAAGGCGATTACATTACAGGATGGGACTCCCGCTATATGGAAGGAGCCTCTTGCTGTTGGAACGTTGTTAAAATTTGATTTCACCAGCTCTCCATCAAGCTATCAGCCTGTTGCTCAATGCGAGGTGACTATTCGCTATGAGGATGAGCATTGTTTAATCGTTTCGAAGCCAAAAGGAATGTCCACACATCCGAATGATGCAAACGATACAGATACATGCATGAATCATGTCATGGCACATATAAAGCAAAACGGTGGTAGTTATGCGGAGCATGTGCATCGCCTTGATCAAGGGACGAAAGGACTGCTACTTGTCGCTAAACATCCAATTGCGAAATCTATTTTTGACCGTATGATTGAAGAAAAAACTATTATTCGCAAATATGCTGCGGAAGTACAAGGGAATCTTCGTACAGATACAGGTGTCATTAATGAACCGATTGGCAAAGACCGTCATCACAATACACGTCGCGTTGTTTCAACCTCTGGTCAGCATGCAGTGACTCATTATGAAGTCGTACAGCGTTTTAAAAATAGCTGTATTGTGCATGTTGTATTGGAAACAGGACGCACGCATCAAATTCGTGTCCATATGGCACATTTAGGTCACCCAATCATCGGTGATACATTATATAATGCGCGTCAAACCGCAACGAATGACTATGAATTACATGCGATACAGCTTGAATTCCATCATCCATTCACACATGAGCATATTACCATTATCGATAAATAGTATTGCGAATTTTCAATCATTTCTGCTAAAATATTGAGCAAACAGCATATATGAGAAATGAGGATGCTCATGGAAAACTTTTTACTCTATCTATTTATGTGTATCATGCTTATTATTTTACCTGGTCCTGATACAGCAATTGTCACAAAAAATACGTTGCTCATTAGTAAGAAGGCTGGTCTACAAACGATGGCTGGGACATTATGTGCTTTAATGATTCATACATCGGCTGCTGTGCTTGGGCTGTCAGCAATTATTGTGAAGTCTGCTGTAGCCTTTTCTATCATTAAATATATCGGTGCTATTTATTTACTATATCTTGGTGTAAAAACATTGATTGCCATGACGAAGAGAAAGCCACAGCTTGTCGATGCTGCATCACATAAAAATGATAGCAAATCAAGCTTTACGCAAGGCTTTTTAACGAATTTGCTTAACCCGAAAGTAGCGGTCTTTTTCTTAACGTTTTTACCGCAGTTTTTAGCAACAAATAGCGATCCACTGCTGCCATTTTTCATTATGGGTATCACATACACAGCATTAACTGCTGCTTGGTTTGTCGGCTATATTTACTTGCTTCACCAAATTCGTGCATTTATGAATAAACCATCAACACAAAAAGTGATGGAAGGTGTCACAGGCGCTGTACTGATCTTATTTGGTGTGAAGTTAGCTTTGGAGAAGGCCAATTAACAAGGCAAATGGCTGCTGGGAAAGTAATCCCAACAGCCATTTATTTTTATAGCTTGTTAATTAAAGCAAAAATTGTTTCTTTTAATTCATCGTCGCTGTCAGATAATTGTACTAAGTTACCTAAACGCTCACGTAAAATTGGGCGTTCGATAACTAGTTGCTCATCTAATACTTGCACTAATAATTCAATCATTAAGCGGTCGCGTGTTACTAACGCTTCTTCTAAACGCTCTGGTGTAATTTTTGCATTCGCATGTGATACTGATGCCATCGGAAAATCCTCCCTATTATATAGATATACAATTCACATTTTATCATAGATTGTTGCCCTTTTGGCAGCTTTCACAATTAAAAGTCAAAATTATCAGGGTCAGCACTTGTACGGTGGAATGTATTTAATGCGGTAATCGCTGCAACCTCATCTGCTGCTAATGCAAAGCCAAACACATCTAGATTTTCTTTAATACGCTCTGGTGTTACAGATTTCGGAATGGCAATATTGCCTATTTCTAAATGCCAACGTAGTACGATTTGCGCTGGTGTTTTTCCGTATTTTTCAGCTAAATTTTTCACAACAGGATGTGTGAAAACAATGCCTGTGCCAAGTGGAGCCCATGCTGTTACAGCGATATTATGCTCCACGCAAAATGCACGTAATGCATCCTGTGATAAAGATGGATGACACTCAATTTGATTTACCATCGGCTTAACATTCGCTACTGCAAATACTTCCTCTAAATGATGCTGATGATGATTCGAAACACCTGGCACACGGATGAGCTTTTCATCGTAAAGGCGCTCAATCGCTTTATATGTGTCCGCTAATGTCGGCTTTGGCCAATGCGTTAAATATAAGTCGATATAATCTAAATTTAGCTTTTTTAATGATGTTTCAAAAGCACGTAATGTATTGTCAAAGCCTTGATCAGCGTTCCAAACTTTTGTCGTAATAAATAATTCAGAACGATCGATACCAGAAGCTTTAATGGCCTCTCCTACTGCTTCCTCGTTTTGATAAATCGCTGCTGTATCAATTGCACGATAACCTGCCTTTAGCGCTTCTGTCACACCATCAACTGCTACTTCATGCTCTTTCATACGGAATACACCGTAGCCGATGCGTGGCATTTCTACGCCATTTGCTAATGTAATTGTTTGTGAAATTGTCATGAATAAATATCCCCCTTAAAAATCAAATTTAAAATTATCTGGGTCTTGCCCAAAGCGTTTATTTTGATTTAATGCATCTAACTTATGCATATCTTGCTCTGCTAATTCAAAGTCAAAGATTTGCGCATTTTCTTCAATGCGCTGTGGTGTTACTGACTTTGGAATGACAATAATATCATTTTGCAAATGCCAGCGTAGCACAATTTGTGCTGGCGACTTTCCATGCGCGGCTGCAATTGATTGAATCGTTTCATCCACCAATACGCCTCCACGCCCTAATGGCGACCATGCTGTGACAGCAATATCCTGTTGTGCACAAAATGCACGCAAATCTTGCTGTGATAAATACGGATGTACTTCTATTTGATTAACTGTTGGTGCAATATTTGCCTTTGCGAGAAGTTGTTCTAAATGATGCTGATGATGATTGGATACACCTGGCACACGAATTAACTTCTCATCATAAAGACGTTCAATCGCCCTATATGTATCAACAAATTTTTCCACCACAGGCCAATGTGTTAAATATAAATCAATATAATCCATATTTAATTTTTTAAGCGATGTTTCAAAGGCACGCAACGTGTTGTCATAACCTTGATCCGAATTCCACACCTTTGTCGTAACAAAGATTTCTTCACGCGGTACACCAGAATGACGAATCGCTTCGCCTACTTCAGCTTCATTGTAATAAAGTGCCGCTGTATCCACTGCCCGATAGCCGACCTGCAAGGCTTTCGTAATTGCTGCAATTGTTTCATCACGATCTGTCATTTTATACACACCTAAACCAAATAGCGGCATCTCCACATCGTTAGCTAACCTTTTTGTACTTTGCAAGTGCATTGTCATACCTCCTTTAGCATGATAATTTCATTATATACCGAATTAGCTATTATTTCGAGAAACGAATCTTTAACATGAAAAGCTGTAGGAGGTGACCTACAGCTTTTCATGTTTTATCTGCGCTTTTTTCATTTTATTTGCGGTTCTCTCGGATTTATCTGCGCTTTTTCATTTTATCCGTGCTTTCTCTACTTTATTGGCTTTTTTCATTTCTATCCTCTATTTTATCAAATTGCTGTGGGTCTACTATGCGGTCATTCTCCTCCAATTGCTGACCATCTCTCATATTTTCCATTTGCTTGCCTAGCTGCTTTAAATCCTCCATATTATTCACCATCTGTCCACTTCTCGGTTGTTGATTGTTTTTCTCCATTCTAAGCCCCTCCTTTTTCTTTTCTTTTCCCGAAAATGTATAGTTTTAACCTATTTAGACACAAAATAACCATAGTAAAGTTACTATTTATAAGCTATACTAATAAAAGAGTTTATATACATGAGGAGGATACTTCCATGAAATTATTATTAATTCTTGGTATTTGTGTAGCATTCTTAACTGCAATTTTCACTGGTGGTTACGAAGGCAAACCATTTGCTAAAAAAGACTAATCTTTTTACTTCTTCATTTGATTAGGCAACGATTGCGAAACACTCGGGATTTATACGAGTGTTTTTTTCATAGTCTTGCTACTAGGGGGCTCTCTCCTTCAATTCAATACATAATGCATTTTATCCTGTTGTGAAGCTCTTATTTTTAGCACCAATCAAGTGAATAATTTAGCTATATTTAAAACTGTTCCAAAAATAATTGGAGCAGTTTTTTCATTTTGTTGAGAATAATCCACTGCTGATTTCGTTGTAGTTAATGAAAAAGCTTTTTCGAAAAAATTAAGGAGTTTTGTTTATGCAGCATAAATTTATAAAGCGTTTGAAAAAACAAAAAGAAGATGCGCTAGAATACATTATTGACGAATATTTACCGTTTGTAAAAGCAATCACATTCAATATTTTAGGACCAATCGGCAAACAAAGTGCGATTGATGAATGCGTCAATGATGTATTTTTAGAAGTTTGGCAAAATGCGGAGAAGTTTCAAGGTGAACCAGCCGACTTTAAGCGCTGGATTGGGACAATCACGAAATATAAAGCAATCGATTATTACCGTACACTAGATAAGCAAAATGTGCGTGAAGCTGAGCTTATTGATTGCTATGAGCAGCCTAATAGCAACAGCGAGCAAACCATTTTGCAACAAGAGCAAAAAAATGAAATGCTTTTGCACATTAGCCAGCTTGAGCCACCTGATTGTGATATTTTTACAATGAAATATTTTTTAGACATGTCCAATAGTGAAATTGCAGACACCCTTTCTTTAACAAAAGCGGCTGTGGATAATCGTTTATACCGCGGTAAGAAAAAATTAGCTCAATCACCAAAACTAAAGGAGTTGTTCATATGAGTGACTACAAAAAATTTATGAACTTAAATGTTGATGAGGTTGAACCAATGCCTGTTGATGAAGTAGAGAAAAAACGGCTAAAAAAGCATGTGCTTGGTCAGAACAAGAAGCGTGCAGCTTGGCGTAAATATGCGATTATCGCAGCCATATTATTCGGGGGAACGGTGGTCACACCCTTTACCTTCCCATCCCTTGCAGCGCAAATACCTTTTATGAAAAATCTTGTGGAATATACAGATAAATATTTTATTTATGATAACTACAGCGATTTAGCAACGATTATCGACCAAGTACAAACAAGCAACGGTATTTCAATAATGATTGAAAATGCCATATTCGACGGAACATCGATTACGCTGACATACGCGATTGAAGCAGATCGAAATTTAGGTGAGCTAAGCATGGTTTCTGGCTCCTTTGATATTAAATCCGTTAAAGGGACTGCTGGGGGCGGTTCTGTGAAAAAAATAAATGACAACACATATGTAGGTGTCGCAAAAATCACACCATTTTTTGAAGGAGATATACCAGAAGAAATTTTGGTTAGCTGGCAACCTACTAAAATTTTATCATGGTCAAATGATGTTTATAAAGGCGATTGGTCATTTGAATTTAAGTTACCTAAACTAGAAAATGACATTCAAACAGTGCATGTTGAGCAAAAAGTCGATGACGTTCAAGTAAGCATCAACACTATTGAACGAAATGCTTTGTCTACGGTCATCCGCTATACTCAACAACTTGGCCAAAATACCTTGAAAGAATGGTCGTGGACTTCCATCTCCATAATGGAAGTTCGCGATAACTTAGGCAATATTTATGAAGCAAATAGCAACGGGGGAACTGGTAATACAGAAACAGGTACGACGGAGTGGAGTATTTCCATTGATCAGCTAGCTCCAGAAGCAACGACCTTATTTGTCACACCTAAAATTTATTATAGCAAAGGCTCAGGGATTGGTACCCCTGGACCAGTAATGTCAGAAATGGTGATTAATTTACGATAATAAATAGCTATCTGGAAAGGAGGCTAACATGCTACTTTCTAGATAGCTCTCCACTATTTATCCTGTATTAACAATTTTTTGTGTACCGAAAGCGGAGCGACAGGCTATCAGACCCCCTACTTGCAAGTTGTAAATAGAGGTGTAATTTTGGATAAATTTTTATATAATGAGCATCTAAGGGGGATTTGTAAATGAACGATTATATTCAAACAATGCGGGCCTTGATTGGACATGAAACACTCCTAACAATTGGCTGTGGGGCAATTATTGAAGATATAGAAGGCCGGCTTCTTTTACAAAAAAGAATCGACAATGCTATGTGGGGAATACCAGGTGGGATTATGGAAATGGGTGAAACGTTTGAAGAAACAGTGAAACGAGAGGTTTTAGAAGAAACCAATCTTGTACTACATGATATTTCTTTATTCGGTTTATATTCTGGAAAATCGGGATTTGCTACTTATCCAAATGGTGACAAAGTATTTAGCGTTCAAATTATTTTTCAATGTAAAAACTATACAGGCTCTATTCAATTGAATAATGAAAGCAAGGAACTTTGTTTTTTTGCTAGGCATGAACTCCCTACTAATTTAAACCCTACTCAAGCACCATTTATTTTAGATTGGCAACAAGGAGTGACATTGCCAATTATAAAATAAAGTAAGGCTTCAATCAGTGGGAGTTTTTGACGCACAGTATGTCCCATGAATGCGACGCTTTTAACCAACTTCCCGCACTGATTTTTTATTTTTCTCATATCTGTATCCGACGCTTCATTATATATATAAACCGTTAATGTACGATAACTTCTATTCTCACTGAAACTTTTTTCTTGGACGGTACGTATGACAATCAATACCACTTAGGAGGATTTACGTATGTCTTTTTTTAACAAAGTTTTAGCGAGCGTTGGAATTGGTGCTGCGACAGTAGATACAAAGTTACAGTATACAACGTACAGAGCTGGTGAAATAATCAATGGTATCGTTGAAATTAGAGGCGGTAATGCAGAACAACAAATCGATACAATTTACTTGAACTTATATGCAAATTATTCAAAAGAAGTGAATGGCTCTAAACGTAATGAAACAGCCGTGTTAAAAAGATTAAGGCTAAATGAGGCATTCACAATTCGAGCAAATGAGCTCCATAATATTCCATTATCCTTTGAACTCCCTATAGACGTACCAGTTACATTGGGGCAAACACGCGTTTGGATTCATACAGGATTAGATATTAAGGCAGCGATTGATCCAACCGATAAAGATTATATCGAAATTAAACCAACGCCACTTGCTACACAAATTTTGCAGGCTGTGGAGCAACTCGGGTTTCATCTGCGAAAAGTAGATTGTGAAGCAACCTCTACACGCTATCAACAAAACTATCCGTTTTTGCAAGAATTTGAATTTGTACCAACAGCTAATATATACCGTGGACGTTTAGATGAGCTTGAGGTAATATTCCTCTCACAATCAGCGCATTCAGCAGAAATATTATTGCAAGTAGACCGTAAAGTTCGGGGGTTAGCTAGCCTTTTATCTGAGGCATTAGATATGGATGAAAGCTTTGTACGCTTAACCATTTTTGCGGATGATTCAATACAAGCTAAAATCCAGCAAGCGATTAACAAACATATGTAAGTGAAAAATAGCCAAGCCATTAGCATACTAGCTAAGAACACTAAATTTGGCTGATGCTCATCAAACAACGGCAGCGCTTGCCCAATTTGATAACCAACCTTCTCTATACAAGTATTTTTATCATGGTCTTACCTCTCCTTTTACAATAGCACCTCATAATGTCAGCTATGTGTCAAAAAAAGCGCCAATGACTGCTTATTTATTGGCGCTTTTTCCTATTCTATTGGCGAAATTCGTGTTTCTATTGGCGCATTTCTCACTTCTATTGGCGTTTTCCTATTTCAACCCTGGATAGCCCTGCTGCCTTAGCGCCTCATAAATAACAATCGCCGCTGTATTGGATAAATTCAACGAGCGGATGTGATTACTTTGTGGAATCCGCAAACACATATCTCTACGCTCATAAGCGAAATCCTTTGGTAAGCCTGTCGTTTCCTTACCGAACATAAAATAAATATCTCGTTCACTATCGCTAAAATCATGCGTTGTAAATGGCTCGTCACTATATGTTTCAATTAAATAAACATCGCCACCCTCACTATAGGCAATAAAATCCTCTAATGAATCATGGTATACGACATGGACATGCTCCCAATAATCAAGCCCTGCACGCTTCAGCATTTTATCATCTGTTGAAAATCCTAGTGGACGAATTAAATGTAAGCTCGTATTCGTTCCCGCGCACGTCCGCGCAATATTTCCTGTATTTGCTGGTATTTCTGGTTGATATAAAACGATATGCAATGGCACAATAAACCCTTCTCTCACTCAATTTCTGTTAATAACGCTAGCCCTTTATCAATCTCGACTAGCACCTCCATGTCCTGTTCTCGCTCTTTTGCTGCCAACAGTGCCTCTTTGACACCTTGTCCACCAATTTTGCCAAGTGCCCATGCGGCGGTTCCACGAATAACAGGGCGCTCATCCTTTTTCATAACTTCTAATAGCTCTGGTACTGCTTGCTGCTCCTTAAAATGGGCCAATGCTAAAATGGCATTACGCTGGATTGGCTTTTTACCGCGCCATGAACCAGATACATGTCCAAACTTTGCTTTAAATTCCTTATTTGAAATCGTTAATAATGGTTCTAACAAAGGCTTTGCCAATTCTGGATCTGGCGTAAATTCCTCATGAATCCAATTCGCCTTCCCTTTATTTTTAGGACAGACCGTCTGACATGTGTCACAGCCATATAAGCGATTGCCAATTTTCCCACGGAATTCATCGGGTAAAAATCCCTTTGTCTGTGTTAAAAAGGCGATGCAGCGCTGCGCATTTAATTGTCCACCTTCCACAATTGCGCCTGTTGGGCAAACATCGATACAAAGCCTGCACTCACCACATTCATCTTCCATCGGCTGATCTGGCGCAAACGGAACATTCGTAATAAGCTCACCTAAATACACGTAAGAGCCAAATTCTGGCGTAATAATAGAGCAATTTTTCGCGCTCCAACCGATACCTGCACGCTCTGCTACTGCGCGGTCTGACAGCTCTCCTGTATCGACCATTGATTTGATTTTAACATCAGGTACACGCTCACGTAGCCATGCTTCAATCAACTGCAAACGTTCACGCACTGCGACATGGTAATCCACTCCCCATGAAGCACGACAAAAAATGCCACGACGCTCACCCTTTTTCCCTAAAGGGGCATCCTTCATTTTTGATGGATATGCGAGAGCTATTGCGATAATGCTCTCTGCTTGCTCTAACAATTGCAGTGGCTCCGTTCTTTTCTCAATATCCGGTTCTTCAAAACCTGATTGATAGCCTAACTCTTGCTGACGGCGCAAACGATTTTTTAATTCGATAAACGGAGAGGCTGTGGTAAATCCTATTTTATCGACACCGATGGATTTAGCATACAGGATAAGCTCTGTCTGTAAATCAGTGACATTCATTTTCCTTTTTCTCTCCTTATTGTTATAATATATATATTCCAAAATAGCAGGTGATTTTAATGAAAATTTCTTTGCACGATTCACTTTCTACATATAATTTTAAAATCGGCATTATCTATTATAACAAAATTGTGGTGTCAGATTCTCCTCAAATGATTAAAGGACGTATGCAACTTTATCAGGAAAACTTATTTTTAGAAATGCAGGAAACACCTGTGACAGAGCGAGCAGGTATTGCCGAATGGCGCAAGCTTTGGAAATCGCTCGGCGCAGACCCAAACCGCTACCGTCACTCAGCAGAAAGTTTAATGCGCCGCATCGCAAAGCAAAATTATTTAACACCATTCCATTCAGCGGTTGATTTAAACAATTTCTTCTCCTTGCAATATGAAGTGCCAATCGGCATTTACGATACGGACAAGCTGCAAGGTGATATTGAAATAACACTTGGTGATGAAGAAACGGGCTATGAAGGATTAAACGGTCGCCATAACTCGTTAACAAACATTTTATATACGCACGACGAAATTGGCGCATTTGGTAGCCCGTTCGTTGATTCAAAACGCACAGCTGTAACAGAGCAAACGACATCCGCCCTCCAAATCTTTTACTTGTACCCGTCCCAAACAGAGGAAGATTGCAAGAAATTATTAATGGCTGCTGGTAAAATGTTCACGCAAGTAAATGGCGGTGATTTCTCGGTTACTTTACTCACAAATACAACAAAAGAGGTGGCATTGCATGATTTCATTAGCGGAAGCAATTAAATTAAAAAGTATCTTAAAACGAAAAATTAGTGATCTTTCTATAGAAATTTCTACAGTTGCATATACTATTGTCGAAAAAGGGGAAGAGCCAAAAACACCTAATCGCACAATACAGCAAGTCGAAGCAGATTTAGCGATAGTCCGCAAAGATTCACGTACATTAGATCGTTTCATTTATCGTGCAAATATCGATAACTTTATTGAATTTAATGGGGAAAAGCTTGCGATTGTGGAAGCAATTGAACTTGCAACACAGCTTCGTGCTGAAGCTGAGCAAGCAAAGACATTCGGCATATCTGAAAAGGAAAGCTATATACATAGCGTGGGTGAAACAACTTTATACAATGTGGCACTTTTTGACCCAGAGGTATATCGCGTGCGCGCAATTGAGCTTGAAAAGCAAGCGCACCGCTTATCAAATGCCATTAATGCGAAAAACTATCAAGTGCAAATTGACTTTGACGATTCTGCCTATTTCTAAACTTGGCGCGGTGAGACTCCAAGCCAAGTCGTAACGAGCGTTTTCTTGATTTTTTAGCCCTAACTAAATGCAAACCAATAACAAATTACCTGTCATTATGTTACCGATTACCAATGACCAACTAAATGCGTAATAGGAAAACAACCTCGACAACTTAACTCCAAACGCTCGCTACGAAAAGAAGCTGCCTGTAAGCAATTGCCTACAACGCAGCTTCTTTATTATTCAACACCCGGTAATATGCGAAGCACTTTCTCATCCGCATCCAATATCGCCTCTACGCCTAGCGGAAGTCCAATATTCGGCTGGCAATGCCCTATTTTAAAGCCTGCTACTACAGGCTTATTCAACGGCTTCAAATAATGCAAAATAATTTTCAAGAGCTCTGCCTCTTCCACACCATTAAAATCTCCAATAACAAAGCCTCTAGCCTGTTCTAGTTTACGCGCCAAGCGCAATTGATTCAACATCCCATCAATGCGATCTGGCGATTCATGAATGTCCTCTAACACAACGATTTTATCTTGCAAATCAACCTCAAACTTTGTCGCCAATGTGCTCACAAGGCGATTCAAATTGCCACCAATTAATTCGCCGCGTGCTACACCACCGACAATCGTTTCAAGTTTGGAAATCCCTTCATCATAATGAATTTCCATCGGCGTAAACAATTGTTGAAACATTTTCTCTGACAATTCATCTAAAGGCTGACTGCTCTCACTCAACATAGGTCCATGAAACGTTACTAAATCTGCATATTGATTCACTGCTATATGCAAGCTCGTTACATCAGAAAAGCCCCATATAATTTTAGGATTTTCCTGCAACAACTGATAATCCATTTTATCAAGCAAACGCCCAATACCGTAGCCGCCTCGCACACAAAAAATAGCTTTAATATTTTTATCCGCAATCATTGCATGTAGATCAGCTAGGCGCTCCTCATCATTGCCTGCTAAAAATCCATCAAATTGGGCTATTGTCTGTCCTAATTGATAACGCAATCCTAATCGTTCAAGCAACTCTAGCTTAATTGGAAGCTGTTCCATTTTTAACGGACTGCTTAACGCAATCACTCCAACCGTATCACCATGTGTTAATTTTGCTGGTCTAATTTTCAATTTCCCCACCTCTTTCAACCAATTGTATTATATCACTCAGAGAGATATGAGCAAAAGATAAAAAGGGTATTGGAAACAACATGTCCAATACCCTTTAATTTAATTCACTGAATATAATTCCATTGCTCGTGACATAAACGCAGCAAATTGGGCTCTTGTTACAGGTTCATTTGGTTTGAAGTAACCGTTATCGCCCAACGCAATACCTGCCTGCTCTAATAGCATACCTCATCAACTTAATCCCACCAAAAATACCAAACAGGCTCCTTCATTAAATAATCCGCATACTCACCAATCGTGGAAAAAGCCTCTAAAACATATTGACAATATAAAACATGCTCTTTTGCTAACTGTAATGCTTCCTCAAATGTAGTAGGCTTCTTCTCTGCTTTTAAAATCCAGGAATCCTGTGTGACTGCAACTGGCTTCGCTCCATATTGCTCTTGCCAGTGCTTCATAATTATTGCCTGATAAAGCGGTAACGGACATTCATTAAAGCCACCCATTGGCATCCATAAAGCCGCTTCGAACGCTTTTTCTTTAGGTAAGGTCATAACAATTACTTGCCCTTCCTCATATTCATTGCGCTCGTTAATCCATTCTTCCTCTACTATAAATGAGCTAACATGGCTCTCCTTATAGGCCTCATCTAACAGTGATTCATTAATTGTATGAGAAGAGCTCAATTGATAAATTTCCTCAAAGCTTTTCTCACTTAGCTCAAGCTCTAAATGAAAAAGATTTGATTTACCAATTTTACGCCAAATATCCTCCATACTTATATTTTGCATGTCTTGTCGTTGTTGTTGCACAAAATCGCTTAAAGTATCGTACTCCTCGCATACCTCCTCAAGCATTTCCAGCAAATTATAAGCAGGAACAATGAGCAGTCCCTCTTGTTCTGACCACTCTGCTGAAGAAAGCACTTTAATAGGGCATTTTTGCAAGTAATTTAACATTTCCTCTACCATAAAAAGCCCTCCTTACCATTCGCGCTCTCTTAATGCATCCTCCACATCAAGCTCAATGTTGTATGCTTGCAATATCTCAATAACTGTTTCTGCAATACTGTCTCTTGCAACTGTTTCAAGTTCGCTATTATGTTCATAAAATTCATCTTCTAAATCATTAATTGCTAAGGTAATTTCATCAAATTTTGCTTGAATTTCCTCCAGTGAACGAGACCCTTGTTCTAAATAGTGAACTCCACCCTCCAATAACACTTTAATTTTATCTACTAAAAATGTAGGATAGTAATTATCTTGGTACATGTCCTTTAAATAAATGATTTCTTTCATCTTCTCCGGCTCCTTTATAATGGCATTTATCAGTCTTCTTCATTTCAAATAGCACCTACATCGTCTTCACTTTCCGAGTATCTGTTAAACATTGCAGCCAATAAAATAGAGTTTGCACCACTGCTTCACAAGCTTCTACTAAAAATAGCTTAGTTGATCTTTGGAAAATGTTATCTTCCTCATAAACATAAAATATTACCACGATATCTAGCCATTTAATATTTTTATTCTAATCATTAACAATAGCACGAAATTTTTTTACTCCTCAGTAGTCAATACTTCATTACGCTCACACGCATAATGACCTCCACAATGCTGTGCGGCTCTCTAAAAAATCAATCAACTCTATTAAATTTAGTGCTAAATCCTCTCTCATGCTTGCAATCTTTTGAAATATTGGAATCGCTTCATGCATTTGATATTCACTATAAACATAGTAGCTTACAAAAGCACATTGTTCATAGCCACGCGGCTCTTCTTCCTCCCATTCTCCTTCATCATCTTCTTCATTTTCTGACCAAAGCCATTTTCCCTGTAACAATTCATCCATATGTTGGACAGGGCTAGATGCTAACTCCTCCCAAGTAAAAGCAGAGGCAACACTCTCATATAGCTGAACTTCTTCTTGTGTTACACTTTCTACTGATCGTTTTGATAACATATACAATAACTGCTGGATTACCCAAGGTGTAACCTGCCATAGCGTACTTTGATGCTCAATTAATTGGTCTAGCTCTCCATACTGCTCATTTTTTATTAATTCGGGAATTTTTGTCCCTCTCCCATAAGCAGTTGTTAAGCGATGCCATGGTACAGATGCAACATCTCTGTATACAATTTGCATTAGAACACCTCTTTCTTTAGCATATTGTTTCTATAATATTGCCATCTTGGTCCTTTATCGATGTAGATCTAATATGAATCTCTAAACTTTTAAACGTAGAAAGGTTCACTATCTTTTCTTTAGGCTCTAATAGCGTACTCAATTCCTCTAATGCAGCATGGTGAAGTGTAATATCTATACCCTCTTCATTCACTTGTATTGCTGGCGTATCACCGATATTCAAAGTAATTTGTGCTTGCTGTCCTACAAGTATAAGTGACTTATTTTTTAAAAGACGTCCATTTAGTACTTTCTTTATAATCGCCGCTTGCTTAGCACCAATTGTTATTATAGCTGGCTTTGTCTCACTTGCGTACCAAGCTAGCTGGTCATTATATAAATAACCTGTGCTAGAGCCATCTTGTTCAATACCATTTGCTATAGCATCTTGTACTTCTTGTCTAATGACCAATGATGCTCGCTCTAAATCTGTAATATAGTAGGGCATATACGATTTACAAGCCTCTAATAAACCTCTTGTATTCCATGTTTGAATCGCTTCAAGCTCATCCACTGTAATTCCTATCATTTGTAAAAACTGTACTTGCCCATTAGGTGTATCGATTGTCCCTAGCTGTGAATCTTCAATAAAAGCAAGCGCTGTTAAATTTGTATCCACATCAAGACAAATCGGTCCATTTGCATCTAAATAGTCACCTGAACGAAACACATTACCACTAGCAAATACGTATCTCCCCATATTTTGCAATAAATTAAGCGCCCAAGCTGGTGGCTCTTCCTCTACCGCATCTCTTACTAAACGAAATGTTAATTCAAAGCCATAACCGCTAACTGCAATATTATCCGATTCTTTTTCATATAGCTCTGAAAAGCCATATGTAACAAAATGCCAATGTGCTATAGGTTGCTCACTCTTATAAACACTTATGCCATCTAATGGATCATTTCCACCAAGTGTGTACGGAATCATTGTGCCATAATGAGCCGGTTGTTGATCACCGTATATTTTTTCCACAGCCTGATCAATGGCACCCCAGCCAGGAGCCTCATAATTTTCTTCCTCCACCTAAACATCCCTCCATCGATATCTGACATTTTTTTAATGAATAAGAAAATTTTATGTGAATGTATTTTAAAAGTCAATGAACCATACTACCTTTTATGTATAAGCGCTATGACCTAGAATGGAATAGAATTAGACACAGTTCAAAATGGAAATAGATTAAAATAAATAACAAGAAAGCACTTATGTACAACATTGAAACGGAAAAACTCATCTCCTGCACATCATGATGTTTTGCATATAAACCTATGCTACCGGGCATACTTCTTAACGAAATAATAATTTAATTGAGGTGAAAGGGATTGAAGGATGATATACATTCGTCTAATAAAAAGCGTGAGCAATTAGAGCAGTTCATTCACGAATCAGAAGGAAAGAAAATGACATCCAATGAAGGGATTATTATTTCTGATGATGAAAATACACTAACAGCTGGTGAACGTGGACCGACGCTTATTGAAGATTTTCTTGCGCGTGAAAAGTTAGCTCATTTTGATCGTGAACGTATTCCCGAACGTGTCGTACATGCACGAGGTTATGGGGCTTATGGTGAATTCCAGCCATATGAATCATTATCGGATTTAACAATGGCTGATTTTTTGCAAGACCCTAATAAAAAAACACCATTATTTGTTCGTTTTTCACAAGTTGTTGGATCCAAAGGTTGTAATGAGACAAATCGGGATGTTCGTGGATTTTCCATTAAGTTTTATACTGATGATGGGAATTACGATTTAATTGCTATTAATATGCCTGTCTTTTTTATTCAAGATGCAATTAAATTCCCTGATTTAATTCATGCGGTTAAGCCTGAACCCGATAATGAATATCCTCAAGGTCAAACAGCACATAACACATTCTGGGACTTTATGGCGAATAATAAAGAAGCAGCCCATATGTCTTTATGGATTGCATCGAATCGTGCATTTCCTAAAAGCTTCAGAACAATGGAAGGATTCGGTGTACACACATTCCGTTTAGTGAATAAGAATGGAGTATCTCATTTTGTTAAATTTCATATAAAACCGTTGCTTGGTGTACATTCATTAATATGGGATGAAGCACAGCGCCTTGGTTCCGATGCTGACTTTCACCGTAGAGATTTATGGGAAAATATAGATATTGGCAACTATCCTGAATATGAACTGGCTATTCAGGTCATTAAAGAAGAGGATGAGTTTGCCTTTGATTTTGATATATTAGATCCAACAAAGTTATGGCCAGAAGAAGATTTTCCGTTGCGTAAAATTGGTAAAATCATTATTAATCGCAATGTCGATAATGTCTTTGCAGAAACGGAACAAAGTGCATTTCACCCAGGGAATATTGTAAGAGGAATTGATTTTTCAAATGACCCACTTCTTCAAGGAAGATTATTCTCCTATACAGATACTCAGCAGGCTCGGCTTGGTGCAAATCATCAACAACTGCCTATAAATCGCCCAGTATGTCCATTTGCTAATAACCAGCGTGATGGTGCTTCAAGAATGATTATTGATCGTGGAAAGGTTGCTTATCATCGAAATGGACTTGCCAATAATACCCCATATACCGTACCAGGCACCCAAGGAGGATTCGTCACTTATCCATCAACGGTAGAAGGACACAAGGTGAGAAAAACAGCTCCATCATTTAAGGATCATTACTCTCAAGCAAAAATGTTCTGGAATAGTATGAGTGACGTTGAAAAACGTCAAATCATAGGCGCCTATTGCTTTGAACTCGGAAAATGTGGACCATTTGTACGACAGGAATGGGTTAATATACTTGCCCATATCAGCAGTGAATTAGCACATAGTGTTTCTAAACAGTTAGGTACTACTGTTCCAGCGATGGAAGAGTCTCCTGTTACGAAATCCTCTCCAGCACTTAGTCTTCAAAATACGATTTTTGTACCTGATACATTGCGTGTTGGTGTTTTCTTAGCTGAAGGCTTCGATGGTCCTAGTGTAAGTAAACTATTGGAGGAATTATCATCCGCAAAATTAAGGATTGTGATTCTACACGAAACATTAGGAGAAGTCAGCGGAACTGAGGGTATCACATATGAAGTACACGACAGCTTTTTAACAGGCTCTCCTCTTGTATATGACGGTATCCTGATTGTGGGAAGCGGCAATATCACCACACATTTTGCTTATACAGCACAAAAGTTTACAACTGACATCTACAACCATTTCAAACCTATTGGTATGATTCAAAATGGTGATGCTATACTCGAACCACTAAACTTATCATCTGATGAGGGAATCATAACGGATTCAGATTCGGATTTTGCTAGCAGATTTATAAAGGCAATGGCGAAACAGAGATTCTGGGATCGTCCAAGTTTCCTTTACCCTGCTATAATTTAATTACGAAAAGACTGCTTACTGAGATTGAACAACTAGACAATAAATAAAAGACATCATAATACCTTGACCGTTTCTCGATATTTTGCTGGGAGCGGTCATTTAATTTTTACGTATTGTTCATTCACAATAATCACTTCTCGTTACACTTATCATACATAGGTCAACAAATGACCAAAATAAAAACACCTCACACATATGTGTAAAGTGCTTTTATATCGACGTTTTAAAATACCAGTAGTCGGGGTATATATTACCTCTTTCAATACTGGTATTACAGCGCTTCTTATATTCTTTGTGCATAATTTGTGCATAACTTTTTTCACATGCTATAGTCCATAAACTATTTCTCATTGTGCATGGAAACGTTTAAATGCCGTTTGTTTACGCTCTTCACTCACCTGCGCATAACGTGTTGTTGTGTCAGCTTTTTCGTGTCCCATTAATGACTGCAAGTCTGCTAGTTCCATACCGTTGTTAAGTGAAAGCTGAGCAAACGTATGCCTTAAAACATGTGGGTGGAGGGGCTTTTCTATTTGAGCAACATCCCGAATCTTTTTGACCTGATACTGTATACCCTCATTTGTAAGTCTGCGGATGGGGTTCCTTGTGCTTGCAATAAGAGCTGGGCAATCATCTGTTCGACTGTCTAAATACTTTTTGAGATAATATTTAGCCTTTTCGCTCAAGTACACATGTCTCTCTTTATTTCCCTTGCCAAAAACAATAGTACTTCCGCTCTCCCAGTCTATATCATTTATATCAAGCTTCCGTAGTTCGTCTAAACGACAACCAGTGCTGTAAAACACTTCAATTATCGCTCTTTGTCGTGCATCTATGCAGGCTGCTCTTACTTTTTCAAGCTCAATGATGGTCAACCCTTGTCGAACCTTCTTTTCTAACCGTGGTCGTTTTATTTTCATACAGGGATTTTTCAAAAGCTCCTCTTCACGCACCAACCAACCATAGAAACTTGACAATGTATCTATTTTTGTCACTATTGTGCTTGTTTTTAAGTGACTATGTGCCGCTAAGTATGCTCTTATATCCCCTGTAGTCGCTTTTAATACACTTGTGTTTAAATGATTTGTGAAGCGATTTAGTTCATATCTATAATTTTTAAGTGTGTGTTCTGAATAGTTTTCTATTTTTAAACTACTCAAAAACATGTAAATATAATCAGTATTGTCATTTGTAATCATTTCGGTATCTTTTGCTATAATTCGGTAATTCGAAAGTAAATCGTCTAAGTATAATGCTAATTTTATTGAATCATATTCAGTAGTAGCTACCATTTTAACTGTCGTTTCAATCTCTTGAATTAAATGCAATTTCGACAATTCGTATCATTCTCCTGTTCTGGACTCAAAAAATTTAGTCCGTGTTTCTGTATTCATAATGTGTAAAGCATATAGCTACTAATGTTATCTATTTTATTATGTATAAATTACCTAAAATAATACAAAACAACTTGAAAGGAACGCTCCCTTCAAGTTGTTTTCGGTCTGGCTATTTTTGCATAATGCGAGATAAAAATGCGACAAATTGCGCTCTTGTGACCGGCTCATTCGGTCGGAAATAGCCGTTATCGCCTAAAGCAATGCCTTCACGCTCTAATACCGCAATATAGCCTGCACTCCAATGTTCACTAGCGACGTCTTTGAATGTGCTTGTGCCTGTTGGTGTTTGACCTCGTACCCCGACTAAGACTTTGGCTAATTGTGCGCGTGTCATCTTTTCTGCTGGCAGGAAGGCACCGTTTGATCCGTCCACAATCCCTGCACGATATAATGTGTGGATGGCGTCATAATACGTATGTGTGGATGGCACATCTGAGAAATCATCCACCTCTCTGACCGCTTCCAGTGAAAACGCCCTTGTCAGTAACACGGCCACATGCATCCGACTAATCGGAGCGTTCGGATGGAAGGACCCATCCTCATAGCCTTGAATAATCCCTTGTGCTGCCAGTTCCTCAATCATCTCTTTTGCCCAATGTTTTTCCACATCTTTAAATGTAACAATAGGCTCAATTGGTTGAGGGGATTCCGATTCTTCCACAGGCAGTGCCGTCCATTTGGCATAAAGCGACAGATTTTCTCGCACCATCATTTCCGCTGTCCATGGCTTCGTCAGGGCTTCGTCTTGATACCACCCTTCGAAACGATACCCCTCCCTTGTTGGGATCGGTAAATCACTCATTTTTGTGTTCGAGGGAATCGCTAATGGCTCTAGCAAGGTGCCACCATTTGTCTGCAACGTGATGTTCACCTTTGTTGGTGGCGAGTAGGCATTACCGTTTGATGCACTCCCTCCCCCTGTTATCGGTGGATTCGCTGTCCACTCGGCATAAAGTGTCACATTCGCTTTACCTAGTTGGAATGTTGCTTTTTCAGCATAGGATGTCCCTTTGCCATCAGCCTCTGTGTTCCAGCCTGCAAACGTGTAACCCGTTCTAACAAGATGACCACTATTCCCCTGCACGGTTGCCTGGGCATTTTCTTCATAGGTTTTGTTGTCTTGTGGCACAGTCCCACCGGTTGCGCCATTT
>NZ_PYWN01000140.1 GCF_003049505.1 Metasolibacillus meyeri | reverse complement strand
AGAAGTCGCAAATAAATTGGGGAAGTCGCAAATAAAATCGAGAAGTCGCAAATATAATTCAGAAATCACAAATAAATGGAGTAACTCTTAAATACTCTGCAAATCATCACATCTATTTAGAGAATATCAATAGAAATGAGGGCGTATTGATGCGAAGGATTGCATTATCAAATGGTGAAACAGTCGAAGTAGAATGTTTGAGCTGTGCATTAACAAGTGGAATAATTGTGCCAGATGGAGGTACTGTCATGGAAACAGAGCATTTTCATGCACATCAGGATGTTGCATACCCAATTAAAGGATTGATTATATTAGCTTCTAAACGTCATATCAAATGCTTTGATGAGTTAACGGAGGAAGAAAAACTAGATTATATTACAGCTTTATCAAAAATTAGAGCAGCACAAAGAAAGATTTTAGGAGTAGAGGCTGTTTATTATTTCTACTAATGAAGATACGACACATCATTTTCATACTTGGATGGTGCCTCGCTATGAGTGGATGTATGAGTTTGGTCGATCAGTAGAATCGGTAAGACCTGTTTTATTGCATGCTAGAAATTATATGAATGATGAAAAGAATAGAAATGCTGTAATAAAGGTGCTTCGAGATTTAGCAGAAGAGTTAAACTAAAAAATGCCTAGAAAGTAGTATGTTAGCTACTTTCTAGACAATTCTTTAATCATCAATACTAAACTCTAAAATCTCACCTGTTTTTGCATCGATTTCGAATTCATAGTCGATCTTGCCATCCTCAAAATCAACTTCATAAATATACTTGCCGTTATCGAAATCCAGCTCTGCCTTTTTCAATTGACCTGAAGCTTGCTTTTGTGCGATATCAATAGCTTGCTGCAATGTAATGATGTCGCTAGGTACATTATTTTGAGAAGTTTGTTTGTTGTTTTTATTATCCCATTTGTTATGCTTTAAAATTTCACCTGTTTTTGCGTCAATATCAAATTCATTGGCAATGCTACGGTCACGCACGATAATTTCATAAATATTTTTATCATTTTTGTAAGTGAGCTTTGCTTTTGTTACATTGCCAGAAGCTTGCTTTAACGCAATAGCCATCGCCTCTTGCTTCGTAATTAAAGTTTCATTGTTAGCAGGCTGTGTCGCTGATTTTGCTGTAGCCAGTACTTCGCGTTCAACAACCGTTACAGTGCCTGTTTTTGCGTTTATTTCAAGCTCTAGCTTTTCTGTTGCCGTTTTTATATCAATTTCATAATGTGGGATTTTGTCATCCCCATCATAATCAAAATCAAGTATTTGTCCTTCAAATTGCTTTAGCGCAATTTCCTTTGCTTGTTGTGCAGTAATGTTAGCAGACTTTTCTGCAGAACCAGATGGCTCCTTTTGGGCAAAAACGTAGCCACCAATCATGCCGATAAATAAGGTAATAATAATTAAATATTTTTTCATATCTCATTCACTCCTTCATAAATTCATTATAAAAAATGAAAATGAGATGATTGTTAGAGAAATATTAGAATTTGATGAGAATTTAATCATCGAATTGGACAGAGAGAATTTTCCCTGTAACAGCATGAATAATAAATGTTGTTTCATAATCACCGTGCTCAATTTCGATTTCATATAACCCGCCATCGTCCGTCTTTTTAAATTTTACATTATCCACAATACCGGGCTGCTCCTTTAAAGCAATTTGAATCGCCTGTTGTTCAGAGATTCGAGTTTGCTTAGTAGGCTCTGTCACTTGTTCATCTATAGATGGCTGTTCTCCAACTGGTTGCTCTACAAATTGATGCACAAGTGTTAAATTTGAAGGACGTCCACTTTCTAAATGAACATTCACCTCATAAAAGCCTTCCTTAGTTGTGAATGATACAATTGCTTCCTCATCATCCATAACAATAGACTTTATGTCTCCTGTATAAAGCTGCTCAATATATGTTTGTACATCGCTTTTACTTAATGGCTGCGGCTTCAAAATGTCACTCACTTTAGAAAATAAAAAATAGCTTATGATAAATGTCACAATGAGTAACACGACTATTTTTTTATTCATTTGCGCCCACATCCTTACTCGAAATGGTCACAGTCGTACCAACGCCAACCGTACTATTGATGTGAATCGTTAAATGCAGTAAATCGGCTAACTCCTTTGCAATAGCTAAGCCAAGGCCTGTGCCACCTGTTGCCCGACTGCGCGCCTTATCAACACGATAAAAACGCTCGAATAAATGAGGTACATCTTTTTCTGGAATCCCAATGCCATAGTCTTGGATAATAATTTGCTTTGCGGGATTCATCATAATCACTATGGGCTTTTCGCTATATTTACGTGCATTATCGATAAAAATAAAGAGTAGCTGCTTCAATTTCACTGCGTCTGTCAGCAATGTAAAAGCATGTCCCTGTATATGAACCTCGCGTGCATAAGTCTGTTGCATCATTAAGGCGATCTCCTGTAGAAGTACCTCAATATTTGTTAGAGCGAAATCCATTTCCACATTTTCATTGGCAGAAGCAAGTTGTAGCATTTGCATGATCATCTCCTGCATATTGGCCGTTTCCTTCGTAATGGCAGCTAAAGCCTCATGAGTAACCTCTTCATTATGAAAACCACGGCGCTGTAAAAGCTTAGCGTAGCTTTCGATAACAGTGAGCGGTGTTTTCAGTTCATGTGAGGCATTGCCAACAAATTGCTGCTGTTTCCTATAATTATCCTCTAAGCGATGCATTAAAGCGTTATAAGTCGTTGTCATTTCGGTAATTTCATCTTTTTTATTGTCCTTTAATGGTAGTTGCTCATAGCGATTGGTAGTAATATTTTGCTGCATTGTCATCGTTAGCTGCTGAATAGGCTTGGCGATTATGCTAGCTAAAAGTGAGCTTGCTAAATAAATCGGAATGATAGCGATTAATGCCATCGCAATCAAAATCCATTTTAAAAGTGCAATATTTTGTGCAATATTAGGCAAAGGCTCAATCAACTCTAATGTGACAACCTCACCTGTTGGCCAAATGAGGGGATAATTTGTTGCGATGACAGGCGTATCCTTCCAATATGAAATCGTATAATCTGCATTTTCCTCTAGTATAAAAGGAATGCGTTCAATTGTGGTTGTCGCCTGCATATTAATCAACTGCTCATCGTCTTCATCAATAATGCGTAAAGCACCATTTGAAGGAATATAGGCACGTAGAAACGAATTGATATTCATATTGGTATCCATTTTACTCATGCCACTCATTAACTCATTTGCTCGATTTTGTAACTGTGTATATTCAGTTTGAAAGGCAAACTGTTTATAAAGAAGGAAAATACCTGTAAAGCTTGTCGCCATAATGATGAGTGTTAGCAATGTTGAAAACAAATTAATTTTCGTTTTAAGCTTCATCGCTTGCTACCTTCAATACATAGCCGACACCGCGAACTGTGTGCAGAAGTGGCGTGCCAGTTGCATCGATTTTTTGACGCAAATAACGGACGTACACATCGACAACATTTGTATCGCCGTAGTATTCGTAGCCCCACACCGCATTTAAAATTTGCTCTCGACTTTGCACATGCTGTGGATGCTTTAAAAAATGTACTAATAAATCATATTCGCGCGGTGTGAGGTGAATTGCATGCCCTGCACGTGTTACTTCACGCGTCTGCTTATTTAACGATAGGTCTGCAAAGCTCAGTATATCCTGTTGTATTTGTGTTGTAGATGTTACCCTTAAAGCAGCGCGAATACGAGCAAGCAATTCCTCAAAATCAAAGGGCTTTGTGACATAATCATTCGCCCCTAGATCAAGTCCAGTCACTTTATCCTCTACAAGTCCTTTTGCTGTTAACAAAATGACAGGTGTTGTATCTTTTTTACGAATGCGCTGCAATACTTCAAAGCCATTCATCTCAGGTAGCATTACATCAAGCAGCACTAAATCCCACTGCTCCTCGCGATACGCAATTAAACCATCTGTTCCGGTATGGGCAACTTTTGTTGTATAGCCTTCAAATTCTAGTTCCAATTGCAAAACTCGCGCAATTTGTGGCTCGTCTTCTATAATTAAAATTTTTTGCACGATTATGCCCCCAATCTTATATTTATCCTAGTGTAAGAGAGAAATATGTGCAAGTGAGTTGAAATATTTCGCATTGTCATATAAGAGGGCATTTGTTATAATATAGCTTGTTGCAATGTTTGGAATGCAGGAGGTGGACGTATGCATACGTTATTAATGACTTTACTTATTATCATTTCTATCGCTTTAATTGTTTCTGTATTATTACAATCAGGTAAAAGTGCTGGTTTATCAGGGGCCATCTCTGGTGGAGCAGAGCAACTATTTGGTAAACAAAAAGCGCGTGGAATGGATTTAGTTTTACACCGTACAACAATTGTACTATCAGTAATTTTCTTTATTTTAGCACTTGCCATTACGAAAATTTAATTTAGTGAAACCAACTGTCCGTAAGTGAAAGCTTATGTGGCAGTTTTTTTATTTAGGAAAATTAAAAACGCCAATAGAATTAAAAAAATTCACTAATAAATTGAAAAAAACTGCAAACGATATAAAGATAAGTACGATTTTTCGCCATCATTGGATGTTTTACCTTATAATGTAGATAGACGGGCAATTGTTGAAAAGTATGGAGGACAAACAAATGAAATTAACACAGCCAAAACCATTTTTCTTTCAAGCAGGGAAGCGAGCCGTATTGCTATTACATGGCTTTACAGGGACTTCTTCTGATGTGCGCATGCTTGGGCGTTTTTTAGAGAAGAAAGGCTACACGTCTCATGCGCCGCATTATAAAGGGCATGGTGTGCTACCAGAGGAGCTACTTGTTACGAATCCGAGCCAGTGGTGGCAGGATGTGCAGGACGGCTACCAATTTTTAAAGGAACAGGGCTATGAGGAAATTGCGGTTGCGGGATTATCCCTTGGAGGTGTTTTTTCATTAAAGCTGGCAATGAATTTTCCAGTGAAGGGCATCGTGACAATGTGTTCACCGATGACAATGCGCACATTGGATATTATGTTTGATGGTGTGCTAGACTATGCAAAACAATATAAAAAATATGAAGGAAAAACTGACGAGCAAATCGAAATAGAATTGCAGGCGATTCGTCAACAGGGCATGCCGTCCTTAAAGGATTTGCAAAAGCTTGTTGATGATGTATACCGCGAAATTGATATGATTTATGCACCGATTTTCGTCGTGCAAGCAACAAAAGATGACGTAATTAATCCAGATTCCGCGAATATGATTTACGAAGGTGTGGAATCCTTAAAGAAATCGATTAAATGGTATGACAATTCAGGACATGTTATTACGCTAGACAAAGAAAAGGAACAGCTACATGAAGATGTGTACGCCTTTTTACAAGAACTTGATTGGCATGTCGACTAATTGAAATAGAGATGTTTGTTAGTGAGGAGGGACAATGATGACGCAAAACAATGATTTACAGCAGCGCTTGCTTGAGCTGATGAAAAAGCAAGAGTACAAGCCAATGACCGTTTCGGAAATTGAAGATGCCTTTGAAATGATTGAAGCAGAGGACTTTAAAGAGCTTGTCAAAACATTAGTAAAAATGGAGGCACAGGGCTATGTCGTACGCTCACGCTCCAATCGCTATGGTTTACCAGAGCGCATGAACTTACTGCGTGGACGCTTTATCGGTCACGCTAAGGGCTTCGGCTTCGTAACACCAGAGGAAGATGGGATGGATGATATTTTTATCCCGCCATATGAAATCAATGGTGCATTAAATGGGGATACCGTATTAATCCGTGTACTAAATGAATCATCAGGTGACCGCCGTGAAGGAACGGTCACAAAAATTGTAGAGCGCAGCAAAACGACTTTTGTTGGTACATACCAAGCAAATCGCGGTTTTGGCTTCGTAATACCTGACGATAAAAAATTAAACATGGACATCTATGTCGCGAAAGAGGATACGCTTGGTGCAGTGGATGGACATAAAGTTGTCGTGGAAGTGACAGCATGGCCAGATGAAATTAAATCAGCATCAGGTATGGTCACAAAAATATTAGGGCATAAAAATGACCCGGGTGTCGATATTTTATCGATTCTTTATAAATATGCTATTCCACCTGAATTTCCGCGTGAGGTAGTCGATGCAGCAGGGCAAGTATCTGATGAGGTGTCAGAGCAGGATTTAATCGGACGTCGTGACCTGCGCAATGAAGTGATTGTGACGATTGATGGCGCAGACGCGAAGGATTTAGATGATGCCGTAACAGTAACGAAAAATGTGGACGGCACATACAGGCTAGGTGTGCATATTGCCGATGTGAGCCATTATGTCGCAGAAGGCTCATTATTAGACCAAGAGGCATATGAGCGAGCAACATCTGTTTATTTAACAGACCGCGTAATCCCAATGATTCCACATCGTTTATCAAACGGTATTTGTTCATTAAATCCACAAGTAGACCGTTTAACGCTATCTTGTGAAATGGTCATCGATGGCAACGGGCAAGTGGTGCAGCATGAAATTTTCCAAAGTGTCATTAACACAACGGAGCGCATGACCTATACAGATGTTTATAAAATTTTAGAACAACCAGACGAGCACCCAGAGCTACTGGAACGCTATGAACAGCTTGTGCCGATGTTTAGACAAATGGCAGAGCTAGCCGCTATTTTACGTCAAAAGCGTATGGGGCGCGGAGCGATTGACTTTGATTTCAAGGAGTCGAAGGTGCTAGTCAATGAAGAAGGCTGGCCAACTGACATCGTGCTACGTGAACGTACAGTAGCGGAGCGTTTAATTGAGGAATTTATGCTTGCTGCAAACGAAACAATTGCCGAGCATTTCCACTGGATGGAGCTACCTTTCCTTTATCGTATACACGAAGATCCGAAACCAGAAAAGCTACAGCGCTTCTTTGAGTTCGTAACGAATTTCGGCTTAGTGATAAAAGGAACAGGTAACTCGGTACACCCGAAAGCATTACAAGAAATTATCCGCTCGATTGAAGGGATGCCTGAGGAGCCGGTTATTTCAACAATGCTATTACGCTCTTTACAGCAAGCAAAATATTATCCAGAGTCGCTAGGGCATTTCGGCTTATCGACAGATTATTATACGCATTTCACATCGCCAATTCGTCGTTACCCAGACTTAATCGTGCACCGCTTAATTCGCACATACTTAATTAACGGTGACACATCGAAGGAAACGGTATTCAAATGGCAACAAGCAATGGACGAAATTGCTGACCACACATCAGACCGCGAACGCCGTGCTGTAGAAGCAGAGCGCGACACAGACTCGCTGAAAAAAGCACAATTTATGTCCGATAAAATCGGTGAAGAATTTGTCGGCATGGTATCATCAGTGACAAACTTCGGGATGTTTGTGGAGCTACCAAACACGGTAGAGGGCCTTGTCCATATTAGCAATATGACTGACGACTACTATCGCTTCGACGATCGCCATATGGTATTAATCGGCGAACGCACAGGACGTCAATTCCATATTGGTGATGAAATTACAGTGCGTGTAACGAACGTAGTCATCGAGGAATCCTCAATTGACTTTGAAGTAGTCGGTATGATTACATCACACGGTGGACGTCCACGCAAAGCAGTACCAAAGGTCATCCATGCAGGACGCAGCGAAAAGAAAAGTGGCGAACGCTCAGAGCGACGCGACAAGAGAAAGCGTAGCGACGAACGCCCGAGCAGTAAAAAAGGCAAGGCAGACGAACGTGACCCGCGCGGCCGCCGCAAAGACGGCAAAACAAAGGACAAACCAAAGTTCTACGAAGGCGTCGCCAAAAAAGGCAAAAAGAAAAAGAAAAGATAAAAACGCTCACACTAGCCTCACGCTAGTGTGACCTTATATGAGAATGGGCTGCTCACACAGCATCTGAGCAGCCAGCTGTGAGGTGTAACAAATGGCAAAAGGAACGGGCAAAGTACTAGCCCAAAACAAAAAAGCAGGACACGATTATTTTATTGAAGAAACATACGAAGCAGGTCTCGTCCTAACAGGCACAGAAATCAAATCAATTCGTTCAGGCAAAGTCCAGCTAAAGGACTCGCATATTCGCATACGTAATGGCGAAGCATGGGTCTACAACATGCATGTCAGCCCATTTGACCAAGGCAACCGCTTCAACCACGACCCGTTACGCAACCGCAAGCTCTTGCTGCACAAAAAACAAATTGGTCAGCTAGTTGGCGCAGTAAAACGCGATGGCTACACAATCGTGCCACTAAAGATGTATATTAAAGATGGCTATGCCAAGCTATTAATCGGTCTAGGTAAAGGGAAGAAGGACCACGATAAACGTGATGATTTACGTAAAAAAGAAGCAAAGCGTGAAATGGAACGTGTTTTCAAGGATCGCCAACGCTAAGCTAAAACAGCACGCCGATAGGAGCGTGCTGTTTTACTATAGGCTAAGTAAAAATTACAATGTGATGTAAAAGTTAACAGCAAAAAATCAGCGTAATCACTTGATGTTTGACTATCTTTGTCTTATAATAGTGACTACAATGCCAGTGAGCATCTACTCATACGTTGCTCATTTTACAGCCTGCATCAAGCAGAGCTGACCGTATACGGTTTACAAACCGGATTATTATCCGGGGACGTTACGGATTCGACAGGGGTGGTTCAAGCTCTGGTCGCGCGTCGGAGGTCTCGGCTCCGTCATCAACGGAAGTTATATAATAACTGGCAAACAACAAAACTTAGCTTTCGCAGCGTAAGCTCGTAGGCGCTCTGCCTCTGCATCACCCATGTGCAGTACGTAGGGCTCAACTTTAAGTGGGATACGGCCTGGTGGTGCCGCTTGAGTCACCGGCAAGAGATTTCCAAGCTAGCGTGCAGGACGCCTGTCTGTCGGCATAATGCCACGCGAACTGCAAATAGACAAACTACACGCGTAGAAGCCGGCGTATTGGAGCTTCTGGACGCGGGTTCGACTCCCGCCGTCTCCATATAGGTGCACAAAGTATAGATTTATCAAGGGATGA
>NZ_PYWN01000139.1 GCF_003049505.1 Metasolibacillus meyeri | reverse complement strand
CACTTTCAAAGATTTTTTCATTTCTTACTTGACTTTATATAGTTAGTCTTTCATCTGAGGGATATTATTTGAAATTATATGCGAAATTCACTAGGATATCTGCGGGTTTTAGATTTTATCTGCGCTTTCTCTCTTGATATCTGCGGTTTTCTCGATTTATCTGCGCTTTCTCCCTCGATATCTGCGGTTTTCACATTTTATCTGCGCTTTCTCCTTCGATATCTGCGGTTTTCACCTTTTATCTGCGCTTTCTCCCTCGATATCTGCGGTTTTCACCTTTTATCTGCGCTTTCTCCTTCGATATCTGCGGTTTTCTCAATTTATCTACGCTTTTCCTATCTTATCTGCGCCTTATAAAAAAACTGCTTGGCATCCGCCAAGCAGCCTCCCCTTCTATTCACGCATCGCATCGATTAACGCGGGGCGGAAATCGCCATCTCGTAACATAGCGATTTCATGTAAATATGGGGCTTCTTTCGTTTTTGCATCTATACCAACGAAAGGCGTTTCTAATATTTTCGGGATATGCATCAATTGGTCGTGATGGACGATGGATTTTAACACATCGAAGCCAATTTCACCAAACCCAATATTTTCATGACGGTCCTTCGCTGCACCGCGCACATTTTTTGAATCATTAATATGCAATACTTTTAAACGATCTAAGCCGATGATTTTATCGAATTCATTTAACACACCGTCAAAATCCTCAACGATGTTATAGCCCGCATCATGCACGTGGCACGTGTCAAAGCAAATCGACAGACGCTCATTATTTGTGACGCCATCAATAATTTGAGCTAACTCCTCAAATGTGCGACCACATTCACTACCTTTACCTGCCATCGTTTCAAGCGCGATTTGTACAGGAAAATCTTGCGCTAATACTTCGTTTAAGCCTTCTACAATTTTTGCGATTCCCGCATCTGCACCTGCACCAACATGTGCACCAGGATGCAAAACAATTTGCGTCGCACCAATTGCTGCAGTACGCTTAATTTCCTCCTGCAAGAAATCGACACCGAGACGGAATGTTTCAGGTTTCGTCGTATTGCCAAGGTTAATAATATACGGCGCATGCACGACAATATTTTGCATGCCATGCTCCTGCATATGAGTTAACCCCGCTTCAATATTTAGCTCCTCAATCGGCTTGCGGCGTGTGTTTTGCGGTGCGCCTGTGTAAATCATAAAGGTATTTGCACCATAGCTAAGCGCCTCTTCACTAGCACCTAATAGCATTTTTTTGCCACTCATCGATACGTGTGAACCTAATAACATACTGCAAAAACCTCCTATTTACGGCCTCTGTTTTTTATACGACGCTCGCGTTTTTTAATTTTTTCCATTTCCCATTTCATATTGCGCTTATAGCCCGGCTTTACTTTTTTCGGCTTGCGCACAAGCGCTTTTGCTTTTACGTCAATTTCATTTTCCTGTTTCACACGGTTTTTACGTTGATGACGATCTTTTAATTCAATCCATTCACCATTTTTAATATCTTTTTGTTCGAATGGAATGCCCATTTTCTCAATGCGTACCAATGCATCTTCATCCTCTGGCTTGAAAAGGGTAATCGCTGTTCCTTTATTACCTGCTCGGGCTGTACGACCAACACGGTGAATAAAGAATTCTAAGTCCTCGGGAATTTCATAATTGATTACATGCGAAATCCCCTGAATATCGATACCGCGCGCCGCTAAATCTGTCGCAACGATAAATTGGAATTCCAAATCACGAACTTGCTTCATCATTTTTTTGCGGTCGCGTGGGCTTAAATCACCGTGAATTTGCCCTGCACGGATACCTTGCTCAGCTAAATATCCTGCTACATGCTCCGCTGTTTTACGCGTATTACAGAAAATAATCGCTAAATAAGGATTGATATTTTGAATGACATCAAGCAGACGTGAATCGCGCGATTTCGAGCGCACAGGAACAAGATAAAATTCAATATTTTCCGCTACTGGTCGCTTATCATTCATATGAATATGAACTGGTGATTCCATATATTTCTTTAAAAATGGCTGTAGCTTCTCAGGAATAGTCGCTGAAAAGACGAACATTTCTAAGGTTTCAGGCATATGGCTAGCAAAGCCATCAATCTCTTCAATGAAGCCCATATCAAATGCTAAATCAGCCTCATCGATAACAAGTGTATTCGTCGTATGCACTAATAGCGCATTTTCCTTTACTAAATCCTTAATACGTCCTGGTGTCCCAACAACGATATGCGGCTGTGTTTTTAATTTGTCAATTGAACGTTGTTTATCCGTGCCTCCAATAAATAATTTTGCTTGGATGCCTGTTCCTTCAACTAATTGCTGTAAAGCATCAAAAATTTGCTGTGCCAACTCTCGTGTTGGTGATGTAATGACTGCTTGTACTTCTTGCTTCTCTTCGTCTAAACGCTGCACAATCGGGATTAAAAAGCTATGTGTTTTTCCCGTACCTGTATGCGCTTGTCCAATCGCACTCTTACCTTTTAATATGAGTGGAATTATTTCCTTTTGAATAGGTGTTGGTTCAACAAAGCCTAATTTTGCGATGGCGTCCTGCAAAAAAGGTTTTAATTGATAATCTGTATATTTTGACATAATCGCTCCTCCTTAAATCTTTACTTATTGTACCATGAAATATTGCTTTACGTGCTGTATCACGCGATGTTGTTAAGATTTTTTTCATTCTGAACCGATACAATAGCCTTTGCATATGATAGCTATAACATTCATCTTATGTGCGGATAGAAAGGAGAGTTTTATGCGCCCGTTACCGTATTTCCAGATGCCAACGCCTTACGCTGCGCCACCATATGCTTTTATGCCTAGAGGTTTCACACCGTTTATGCGTGTTCCCCCAGCAATGCCAATGCCACCAATGGGGATGCCGATGCAGGCAGCACAAGCTGCGCAAACTGCAGCAGCTGCTGCGCCGAAATGGGAAACCTTTTTGCAAACGGCAAATAGTTTTATGAATAATGCACAAAAATTTACACCTTACGTGCAACAAGCAGCACCAATGATTAAAAATTTGCCAGCCCTTTGGCGAATGTATCGAGGTTTTCGCAGTTCACCAGACGAGTCGAGCACCATTCGCGCACCACGTAGAGAAGCTAGCCCCAGCTTAGAAAGCACAAATAGCTATAACGAACGTCAAACACGCCCTTCTGTACCAAGAATTTATCAGCCACCGTTTGAGTTCTAAAATGAACCTTCAATCAATGAAGGTTTTTCTCGTTCCCACTAATTGTTAGCAAGCCAAGCACTTCACATCCTGTGAAAACGCTTGTTTAATCAACACCGTGTCACTCAATAGTAGGATTTTCACAGGCTGCTGATTCCCACTTCAATATTTCGCCCTCACTTACTATTTTGAAGTGGGAGTCATACAACCTGTCACTTTGTTGCTGCCACTATGCTTGCACAACAGAAAAATAGGTGATGTCGCTTCGCTTTCGATACAAAAAGAATTTGTCGCTGACGTTACACTTTCGCGACAGAAGAAGATTTGCTGAATCAAGTTAAATATCTCAGCCATGTCTTTATGACAAAAATACACTATTTAAAAAGTCTAAGGCGTTGCCAAATAATTAAAACATCTATGCTAAATTTCAAAGAGCCGCCTGTTTTTAACCTTTCAAAGTATGAAGAGGTCGAGCACTTCCATCAAAAGACCACTTCCTGACAGAACAGCAGTGCAGTTGCTCGCTTTTCTATCAGCGCCTATTCGAAACGAACTTTTGTATTCACTATGCGTCATTTGCTATAATGAGAGCAGTGAAAGCGAAAGGAGTTTGAACAATGAAAGTAATTAAAATAAATCCACGCGGTTATTGCTATGGCGTTGTTGACGCAATGGTCATCGCACGCAATGCTGCATTAGATAAAACTTTACCTCGACCTATTTATATTTTAGGAATGATTGTTCATAATAAACATGTGACGGATGCCTTTGAGCAGGACGGGATTATCACGCTCGATGGAGAAAATCGTAAAGAAATTATCGAAAAAGTGGAACAAGGCACAGTGATTTTTACTGCGCATGGTGTTTCACCTGAAATACGCGAAATCGCGAAGCGCAAAGGGCTTGTTTCAATTGATGCTACTTGTCCAGACGTAACCGTTACACATGATTTAATTCAGGAAAAATCAGCGGAAGGCTACGACATTATTTATATTGGTAAAAAGGGACATCCAGAGCCTGAAGGAGCTATTGGAGTAGCACCTGACCATGTCCATCTTGTCCAATCCGCACAAGATGTTGAGCATTTAAATTTAACAAATGAAAAATTATTAGTAACAAACCAAACGACGATGAGCCAATGGGATGTTGCTGCATTGATGGAGCATTTACAAAAGAAATTCCCACATATCGAAGTGCATAAGGAAATTTGTCTTGCGACACAAGTGCGTCAAGAGGCCGTAGCTGAACAAGCAGGCGTAGCTGACTTACTTATCGTTGTAGGTGACCCGATGTCCAATAACTCGAATCGCCTAACGCAAGTGTCAGAAGAAATTGCCCATACAAAATCATATCGTATTGCGGATATTAGCGAACTTCAGCTCGAATGGTTAAAAGATATTGAAACGGTAGCTGTGACAGCAGGAGCTTCAACGCCAACACCAATCGTAAAAGAAGTGATTGCCTTTTTAGAAAAATACGATCCAAATGATGCAGCAACACACGAAATTATTCGGACGGTTACACTTAATAAAATATTACCAAAAATTAAAGAGCCAAAGCCTGTAGAGAAAATTATGCCACATTAAAATAAAAAGCTGTTGAAGGTTATTTAAATTATTCCCTTCAACAGCTTTTATTTATCTATTCGACAAAACCTTTCGACATTTCTTGCTAAAAGTTGTTGCCTACCTTCATCAAAAACTACGCGATTACTCACTTCCAATGTAATTATGACAATTTTGTGAACTTATATTCCTGCACACAATATGACATTATTTTCATGAATAGTCATATACAATACAACTATCAACCAAATTTAAGGAGTTCCATCATCATGTTGAAACACTTTTTTAAACAACTGATTCTAAAATGTAGAATCGAATTAAAACGAAAGCAAATGTATAAAATCGCTAAAAACTTAGGCTACACACACCCAAAAGTAGTTGAATCCAGCCAGCAATTAGATACATTGCTCAATCATTACGTCAAAGAAGTTTCATAGTCAGCAACGCTTACTGCTGTACTCGTTTGCGTTCTTTTCGATATTCGGTAAAACGCAGCACGCTACCACCAATCGCAAAAGTCATACCGATAGCAATAAATATTACACGCATCGTCATTGATGTAGTAGGCAATATATTAAAAATTGTCGCTAATACAACAAATAAACCAGAGATTGATACTAAATAACCAGCTAAACCTATACTCATGTTTTTCACCTCACGTCAAATTTTAACGTGCTGTACTAGAAATTGCAACGCAGCATCATGAAGATGCATAATCCTACCGAAACAAATAAAAGGCTGTGATAAAACCAGATTTTTACATCTCATTTTACCAACAGCCTTTATTTTTTCAGATCTAGCTTCCCTATAAGTTAAGGGCTTTATTAACTTCGCCCTTTCTAAAAGGCCCACATCTCCTCTTCAAGCTTATTTAGCTGCTTGATACGCCTCTAAGAATTCCTTCACTTTCGCGCTATCTGCTTGCAATTTTAAACCTGTGTCTACAAGTGGTGAAACTGTTGAAACAGCTGGCTTTTTATTGCCTTGATAGTAGCTAATGAATTCATCTTGGTTAATTGAGTAAAGAATAGCTTTACGTAAATCCACAGATGTTGCTACATCGCGTCCTTTTGGATTCATTAATAAATAAGAAACCGCGTTGCTGTCTGCTGTTTTTAATGTTAAATTTTCATCGCCATTGACAACATCTAACTTCGTTTCTGGTACAGCTTGTAATACATGAATTTCTCCGTTACGTAATGCCGATAATGCACTGTCATTATCTTGGATAAAGCGCACGCTAATTTTATCAATTTTAGGCTCATTCGCTGTGCCAGCTTGATATGCAGGATTTTTCACAAAAATTGCTTCATAATCATTTTTTTGTACAAGCACATAAGGACCTGAAGCAGCTAAATGATTCGCATATGTTGCTCCTTCTGTTACCGTTGTTTGGTCTCCATAAGCCACATGAACATTTGGATCGTAGCTTTCCACATCAAATGTATTAATAGCTGTTACAGCCGCTTGTGATACGATACCACCCGATTGATGCGCTAAGTAGTTTAACACTTGCGGGAACGGTGTTGGCGTTGTAATTTTCACAATTTGATATTTGCCTGCTGCATTGTCTACATCCGCTTCATTTTCTACTACCTCTGCAATCGTTGCTGGTAATTGCTTCGATAAGACATCTAACACTGTACCACCATCAGCCGTTTGTACTGATTCTAGAGCTGTAATATCTGTTACAATTTCTACTGTGTCAATGTTTTCATGAATAGAATATGTGCGGTGATCAGGCACTGAGCTTCCATCTTTTGCACGCTCTAATGAAAAGACAACATCCTCTGCTGACACTAAATCTTTCGTATCAATTGCTTGGTTATTTTCTACTTTGGCAAAGTTAATATCATCACGCAATACGAAGTAGTAAGACTGGTTATCCTCTGAAATAGCATAGTTATAAGATAAAGAGCCGTCCGAAACAACTTCATCTGTGTCAGATAAATTAACTAAACGCACATACATATTCGTATTTAATGTATTAATCGAGCCATCATTCCCCTTAATTGGGTCTAATGATGTTAATGATGAAATTCCTTGGTGCAATACAAGTGTTTCGGCTGTATTTTTTGCTGTATCATTGAATGAAATAGCTTCCCATGCTTGTGCACGTGATTTCGATAAACGCACCGTATCTGGATTTACTTCTTTGGAATAAATACCTTGGAATTTTTTCGAAATATAAAGCGGTGCAATATATGCTTTATCAAAGACAAGTGCTTGCTCTAACTCCGCATATTTTTCCTTCGCTTCCTCACCAATCAGTGTACTCGCCGCATCTATTAACTGATCAATTTGCTCATCTGCTGTGTTGCTATAATCCCCACCTGTTTTGAATAAACCACGCACCGCGTAGTCTGGGTTACCTGTTACAGTTGTCCAGCTTGATAGGGACACATCATAATTCCCCGCATCTCTTTGTGCTGAAAAAGAACCAAAATCTGGCTGAATGTTTAATTTCACATCAAAGCCATTTTTCACAAGTTGATCGCGCACGATATTTAAATCTTGTTCTTGTGAAGCCATACCTAATACTTCAATAACTGGCTTTTCACCAGTTGGGCTAGTTGTACTTTCTTTTTCTACATCCGATTTCGTTTCCACACAGCCAGTTAATGCTACCGCCGCTGCTGTTGTTGCTGCTGCAAATGCTAAATATTTTTTGTTCATAATCTTCGTTCCTCCAATAAATTTAATTTGATTTTGGGTCTAATGCATCACGTAGGCCATCACCAAAGAAATTGAATGATAGCACAAGCAACATAATACAAAGTCCCGGGAAAATCGCTACATAAGAATGTGTTTCTAAATAAGTGCTCCCTACCTTCAAAATATTCCCCCATTCAGGAATATGCGGCTCAACGCCAAGCCCTAGGAAGCTTAAGCTACTCGTTGAAATAACAGCTCCACCAATTGTTAATGTCGCTTTGACAATCATCGGTGCTAAAGCGTTCGGCACAATATGCTTAAAAATAATCGATGAATCAGAGGCACCTAATGCACGTGCCGACTCGACAAATTCATAGTTGGCAATTTGCATGACATTGGCACGCATCGTTCTTGCATATGTTGGAATCGCTCCAACACTAAGCGCGATAATTAAATTCACCGTATTGGCCCCGAATGCCGCAATAATCGCAATCGCTAATAAAATACCTGGAATAGCATATAAAATATCGAGCAAACGCATAATGATATTATCGGTATGTCGACCGTAATAACCCGAAAACGCACCTAGCGCCCCACCAATAATCGCTGGGATTATCGTAGAGAAAAACCCTACAATTAATGAGATTTGTGCACCGAAAACGATGCGGGAAAATAAATCTCGCCCGAAATCATCTGTACCTAACGGATATTCAAATGAAGGCCCTTGCAGCAAAGCGCTATAATTATTTTGTGTCGCAAAATCATAATCAAACGTCCATGAGCTGACAATCGATAATGAAAACATTGTAATAATAAAGAACATGCCGAACACAGCCATTGTATTACGCAAAATTTTATCCCATGTTTTTTGCCATTTTTCTATCGCGGAAGGATCTGTATTTCTTGCTTTGCGAATTAATGTAAAGCCAAGCAATGTTGCAAATAAATTACCTGTGAATGTTGCCAGTAAAAGAATAATGCCCAACACCTGCATCCATTTTGGTGCATAGGTAGGTGTGACATAGCGTGCAACAAGCACGGCTGTTAGCGCATAAATTATTGCAAGTGCGATAAAGGCTGCCATGGCAATAACAAACGTGTCAACAACATAGGACTTAAAGATATTTAATGCTGCTAGCATAAAAATGACAATCTGTGTCAACAACGCATAGGCAGCAAACGTATACTCTGCCGTTTTATTTTTTGTCACAAGCATGAGACCATAGCCAGCCGCAAAAACATTGCCAGCAAAAATCGTTAGTATGAGCGGATAGCCCAACCAGCGTGTCCCTCGCTTAATTTGTTGAACCTTTGTTAAATCTCTTTTGATAAGAAGAGATGTTAGCCACACATAGAGTGTTGTTACGGCATAAATAATAAAGCCATACAATACATAAGGTCGCCATACACCTTCGCTAAAATTAAAGCTATAAAGTAAAAGCAGTACTGAAAAAATCGCAGAAAAGGCAATGGTAAATTGTGCATTGACATATTCCTGTGTAATTTTCAAAAGTAGCTTCACATTTGATATGAATTTCACAAAAATCCTCTCCTAAGATTGTTTCATTTTCGAGCGAATGCGTGGATCAAAGAATGCATACAGCACATCGATGACCATGTTGACAATCGAAATCGTAATCGCAATATAGACAACACCACCAAGAATGGCAGGGATATCTGGTATAAACTGCTTATCGACAATATAGCTACCGATACCGCTAATATTGAATACTTTTTCCGTTACTGCTGCCCCACCAAGCATGCCACCGAAGAGCAGCCCAATGACTGTAATAATCGGAATCATCGCATTGCGAATCGCATGTTTGACAATGACGCTTTTTTCGCTTAAACCTTTTGCTTTCGCTGTAATAATATAATCTTCATGAATGACCTCTAGCATACTAGAGCGCGTCATTCTTGCAATTGATGCGGTAATCGATGTTCCTAATACCACAATCGGCATCACGATTGATAGCCAGTTGCTTGGATTATACGTCGCGGGTAACCATTGTAGCTTTAAGGAGAAAGTTAAAATGAAAATTAACCCCTGCCAGAAGCTTGGAATCGATAAGCCAATTAACGCAATCAACATGAATGCATAATCTAAAAAGGAATTCGGGCGAATGGCTGAAATAATGCCAACAGGTATCGCCACGATAACTGCCATGATTAAAGAAAATAAGGCTATCTTCAATGTCACTGGGAATTTATTCATAATACTTTGTGTAATATCCTCTTTCCCTGCAAACGAATTTCCTAAATCAAACGTAAATAATCCTGATAAAGAATGCCATAGCTGCGCAAAATACGGCTGATCTAAGCCATGAATTTTATTGAAGTTGGCAATTTGCTCAGGTGTAGCCTCAACACCTAACAAGTTACGCGCAGGATCGAATGGTGAAATATATAAAATAGAAAACACCAGTATAGCCACACCGACAATAACAAATAAGCTTTGGATAATACGTTCAACGATAAAACGTGCAAATGGATTACTACATAAAATTAGTATTAGGTACATCACAATACTCGGAATAAAAGTCAGTGCTAGAAAAGCAGGCTTTGTTAACAATCCGCTAAAGTACGCTGAATAGGACTGTTGCTCAACATCGTTTGCCAAAAGCTGTTTATCAACTTCCTTACTCATTCTTTGCTCTACTAATTGCTGGACGGTTGCTTGTAACTTTTGCTCATCTATTTGTTGATTAAAAAATCTCGCCTTGGACAACTCTTGCTCTCTATATTCCGTTTCCCATTCATGGCTGATTCCAGAAGCGATTAAATTAGCTTTTTGTTGTGCATATTTTTCTGCATAGGTACTCTTATTTTTCTTATAGAAAAATAATATTGTAGCAACAATATGAACGAACAATCCTGTGACATATAAAATCCATGCATAGCTTTTCTTCGTACTTAACTTTCGATAACTTTGTGCAAAATAATGCGTCAAAGTTTGATTATTGGACATATTGCTCCTCCCTTCATTACAATTGAAAATACTTGATAAGTTTCATCAAACGGTTATTGTATAATTCCTATCTGTATAGTACATTATGTATTAGCAATATCATTTCGTCAATAAAAATATTTATTATTTTGCGCGAAAGTAAAATAACTAACCAAAACATTTGGCAAGATGAATATTTTTTCAGCAAATGGCTAAGCCTTTAGCGTTTTAGTCGAGGCATAATTGATAATAGAGGGTGGATATTTATGGTTGAAAAATTATTAGATGTACAAGATTTACGCGTTTCTTTTATAACAGGAGAAAGTGAATTTGAAGCAGTGAAAGGCATCAGCTTTCATGTCAATAAAGGAGAAACAGTTGGGATTGTAGGAGAATCTGGAAGCGGTAAAAGTGTTACTGCCCGTTCCATTATGCGATTATTACCTTCACCCCCATCCTTTTTAAAGTCAGGCTCTATTCATTTTCAAGGAAAAAACTTAATCGAGCAAACAGAGAAACAAATGGAAGCAATTCGTGGGAAAGATATTAGCATGATTTTCCAAGATCCTATGACTTCCACGAATCCAACCATTCGCATAGGTGAGCAAATTGCAGAAGGTTTAATGAAGCACCAAAAGCTTTCTAAACAGGCGGCTTATGAGCAAACCATTGAACTATTAAAATTAGTCGGTATTACTAACTGTGAGGAGCGCTATAAGCAATACCCACATGAATTCAGTGGTGGTATGCGTCAGCGTGTTATGATTGCCATGGCATTAGCATGTAATCCTTCTTTATTAATTGCAGATGAGCCAACGACAGCACTTGATGTAACAATTCAAGCACAAATTTTAAGCTTAATGAAGCGTATGCAGGAACGATTAGGCACTGCTATCATTTTAATTACACATGATTTAGGTGTTGTTGCAGGTATGTGTGATCGCGTTGTTGTTATGAAGGAAGGCGAAATCGTTGAGCAAGGCACGACGGAGGAAATTTTTGCTAACCCACAGCATAGCTATACAAAGCGTCTATTAAATGCTCTGCCAAAGCTACATGAAAAAAAGGAAGCAAAAATACAGCCGAATCTGCCAGCAGATCTTAATCCCAATGTGCCATTAGTCGAAGTACGCCATTTACAAAAGCATTTTGACTTAGGGAAAGGCAATGTTTTAAAAGCGGTCAATGATTTATCATTCCATATTTACCCTGGTGAAACGCTCGGTCTTGTAGGGGAATCCGGCTCAGGCAAATCAACAACGGGACGTACAATTTTACAATTGCATCAGCCAACAGATGGTGAGGTACTCTATAAAGGCGTACCTGTAACAAGACTCACTAAAAATGAATTAAAAAGCATGCGACGTCACTTACAAATGATTTTCCAAGACCCTTATTCATCGCTGAATCCGCGCAAAAAGGTGCTAGATATTATCGGTGAGGCATTGGACGTACATAAGCTGACAACATCAAAAGAGCAGCGCCGCACACGTGTGGAGGAGCTATTAGAATTAGTTGGCTTAAAGAAGGAGCATGCACTGCGCTACCCGCATGAATTTAGCGGTGGACAGCGCCAGCGTATTGGCATTGCCAGAGCATTAGCCGTGGAGCCGAATTTCATCGTTTGTGATGAGCCATTATCTGCGCTAGATGTATCCATCCAAAAGCAAATCGTTGACTTATTAAAGGATTTACAGCAGCGCTTTGGCTTAACTTATTTATTCATTGCCCATGACTTATCAATGGTCAAGCATATTAGCGACCGCGTAGCCGTTATGTATAGTGGGAAAATTGTTGAATTAGCTGAAAGTGAGGAACTTTATTCAAACCCGCAGCACCCGTATACAAAAATGCTGCTGCAATCAATTCCAATACCTGATCCAGCGATTGAAAAGCAAAAGCAACAGGACAGACATGTCTTAACAGAGGACGAGCTCGTTGCTAAGCGCTTTGACGTTGACAACACAGAACTTGTCGAAGTTTCCAAAGGGCATTGGGTTGCTTTAGCTAAAGATGAATAACTATTCTGATAGGTAATGAAATTACGATACAGCACTTCTTAAAACGCTGGATATACCTAAAACAAAAATAGCCACGAAACGCGAATTCAGTGTCGTTTGTGGCTATTTTTTATTGTGTATTGATAATGATGATGTAGATATTTTATCAGGCGTGTTGATTAGCCTTTATTTTACAGAGAATACCTAAGAATTTATTGATTTTCAGCTCGTCCTGTTCCCATCGGAGTCGCCCACTCCAATCAACAAGTAAATGCCTTATAAAAAAGTATTTCTCTCTGCAAAACACAAAAATGACTAGCCAATATTTACATAATCAACACACCTGATATTTTATATAAAATTAACTTTTACAAAACAATTAAACCCTTAAATACTTCAAAGGATTTTTCTTAACAAAATTATTTTCAACAGATTGAAGGACTACCTCATTGCCAGGTAAACTTACCACTTCTTTTGCTTTTTCGAAAAGAACCCATTGATATTCACTGTGCTCACCGTTTAATATGATCGATTGTTCTTCATGAACAAAACCTACAAATACAGGCGCAATGTAAATATAATTCTCTTGTGGAGAGAAAATTTGATCAAATTGATTCGATGAATATAAAGCAAGTTCTGTAATACCTGTTTCTTCTCTAATTTCTCTATAAGCAGCTTCTATAGCTGTTTCCCCATCCTCAATACTACCGCCTATATAGCACCAAGTATTATTTAAAGTATGAGATGCTCTTTTTAAGAGTAAAACATGATATGTATCATCAATTTTTTTTAATAACACCACAGCAATACCGTTAGACTTGATAGGAATAGTATTCATATATTGTGCCTTCTTTCCCCTTTTATATTTCCCATTAATAGACATTCACAAATAGAAAAAAGTTCCTTAAAATAGCATCACTCATTCCTAAACGTTGTACTTCGGTGGAAAGTTAAAATCAGTACATTGTTATTAAAGTAAGCTAAATAAAGATTGGGAAACCATAGTTGGTTCTCCTTTTATCTTATCTATTTATCAACATTTAACAAAGCTTAAACTTAAAAAAGTGTTTGAAAAGTGGTCTAACGTACCACTGTTCAAACACGCTCTTCTTAAATAAACTTAAATGGCTCTGTATGAATTTGTGATTCAATAAATTGTACAGGCAATTTTTTATCTTTACATAGCGCTGCCATTTTCTCCGCAACACCTTTAATCATAACCTTTTCCACATGATGCCCAGGGTCTACAATGCTCAAGCCATTCACCTCTGCATCCTGCGCCATATGGAAACCGATATCTCCTGTGACAAAGACATCTGCCCCTGCGCGCTTGGCAGCTGCGATATAACTATTACCATCGCCCCCGACAACCGCTACCTTTGATACGGTTTGCTGTAAATCACCAACAACACGTAGACACGGTACATTTAGTTGCACCTTGACCAATTCAGCAAATTGCTGCAATGTTAAAGGTTTTGGCAATGTACCGATGCGTCCTAAGCCTGCTTCATTTGTTGTTAACGCCATTTCCCACACATCATAGGCTGGTTCCTCATACGGATGTGCATTCAGCATCGCCTTTAATATGCGATTTTTTTGACCGCTCGGGAAAATGACTTCTACTTTTTGCTCTGGCTCTACATTAATTTCGCCAATTTGACCGACAAAAGGATTAGCCCCTTCTAACGCGCGAAAACGTCCTTCTCCTGCTGTCGTAAAGCTACATGTATCATAATCGCCAATTTGCCCTGCACCAGCGCTTGCAAGAGCTGCTCGTAGCACATCTGCATGATCAGTAGGCACATACACGGCAAGCTTCATTAGCTGCTCGCTATATGTATGCTCTAAAATTTTACGGTTTTTAAGCTGTAAGGCGTCCGCCAATAAATCATTTACGCCACCTTCTGCAACATCTAAATTCGTATGCGCTGCATAAACAGCAATATCATGCTTTAAGCATTTCTCATACAACTTGCCTGCTGGCGTGTCCGTTCGTAAATTGCTTAGCTTGCGGAAAATTGGTGGGTGATGCGCAATAATTAGCTCGCAGCCTTGCGCTATCGCCTCTTCCACTACTTGCATTGTCACATCGAGCGTTACGAGCACTTTCGTAACCGTTTTATTGACTGTACCAATCGCAAGCCCTATTGGATCATTTGGCATACACGCTAGTTTTTTCGGTGACCAGCTTTCAAATAATTGAATAACCTCATTTCCATTAACCGATTTCATTCCTATAGCGCTCCTTCGACAAGTTGAATTAATTGCTGTAGTTCCTCGCGCTTCGCTTGAATGTCAGGCGTTGCTTCCGCTTTATTCAAATCTTGTAAAATTCTTTGCCAATTCTCAATTTCCTTCGTCCATTTTTGCACAAAAGCAGCTGAACGTTGTGCAATTAAATGAGACCCAAGCAAAATTTCTGCATCTGTTAGAAACATTGCCCCTCTTTGTAATACAAGTATTTCATATATTTTATCATCTTCCTCTAAAATGACCTCATCTAAAATTGCCCAGCCCTGTGCCAACGCCCATTGACGTATAACTTTCGCATGAATATTCGGCTGCAAAATTAAGCGTGTGACAGAGCGTAACACTTCTGGATGCTTTTCTAATATTGATACAATTAAAGGTCCACCCATTCCTGCAATTGTAATCGTATCCACATGATCCCCCTGCTCTACAGCAGCTAAACCATCCGCTAATCTTACTTGAATTTGATTTGCTAAGCCTTCAGCACGTACTTGACGTCGCGCAGATTCATATGGACCTTTCACAACCTCACCTGCAACAGCCTGTGAAATGATGCCTTTCTGCACTAAATAACATGGTAAATAGGCATGATCGCTCCCGATATCTGCTACAACTGCTCCAGTTGGCACGAAGGAAGCAACTTTTGCTAACCGTTTCGATAGCTTTTGTGCATTCATAAAAACTCCTCTTTTCTACAATATCTCCACTCTATTATAATGGAAAATGGTGCGCTAGCCGAGTATCAATTACGCCAAGGCTAACTCTCGTCCAGATTTTTTCGAGCAAGCTCCTAAGTAGAAGTTAACCTAAAAGCGTCACATCCTGTGACAACGGTTAACTGACCTGCATC
>NZ_PYWN01000138.1 GCF_003049505.1 Metasolibacillus meyeri | reverse complement strand
CGCCTGTCGGTTTTCAAGACCGATCCCTTCAGCCGGACTTGGGTATTCCTCCGTATAGATGTCTTATCCACAAGAACTAGAATATCACGTATGAGGTATGTGGTCAAGTATTTTTGAAAAAAATATTTAACTTGATTCAGCAAATGGTTACTGTTGGATTTTAAATTAGATTTCTAGACAAAAGCGTATATAGCGATCTGATTAAAATAAACAATAAATTCCTATGTGCAATCCATTGCTTTTTTTGTAGCATGTGAGTATACTTATAAATGCCGTGCTAGATGGGGAGGTAGCGGTGCCCTGTAACTTGCAATCCGCTCTAGCAAGATTGAATTCCTTTTCTGAGGCTGTCCGTATTGTTTGGTCTGCCTTTTGCACGTAGTGTTGACGGTTGGGTCCTGCGCAATGGGTACCCATGAACTATGTCAGGTCCGGAAGGAAGCAGCATTAAGTGGTTTCACTCATGTGCCGCGGGGTAGCCTAACCTGAGCTGTCGACAAGAGTAACGCTTATGTGCGGCTGTCAAAGAAAGGTGCACGGCATTAAATTGCCAATTATAGCGCATCCATCTCCTTATGATGGATGCGCTTTTTTTAAAGAAAAATAGAGATGATTAATGCTATACTATAGCTAGTGAAACTTAGCAAAGGAGAGGAAACCGTTGACGTATCAAGCATTTTATCGTGTCTATCGCCCTCAGTCTTTTCGAGAAATGTCAGGGCAAGTACATGTGAAAAGAACGCTACAAAATGCCCTCCTCGCAAATAAAACAACCCATGCATATCTCTTTTCTGGCCCACGCGGTACAGGGAAAACGAGTACGGCGAAAATTTTTGCGAAAACATTAAACTGTGAGCATGCCCCAACGAGTGAGCCATGTAATGAATGTGCAACATGTAAAAGCATTACAGAAGGCTCCCACCCAGATATTATTGAATTCGATGCAGCCTCTAACTCGCGTGTAGAAGAAATGCGCGATATTATTGAAAAAGTTCACTTTACACCAGCAAATGCACGTTTCAAAGTGTATATTATCGATGAGGTACATATGCTATCGACAAGTGCCTTTAATGCATTACTGAAAACATTGGAGGAACCACCAGCGCATGTTGTATTTGTTTTAGCAACAACAGAGCCACATAAGCTACCAGCAACGATTATTTCACGCTGCCAACGTTTTGATTTCAAACGACTTTCTTCTATTGATATTTTAGAGCGCATGAAGGTTGTTTTGGAGGATATTGGTCTATCCTTTGATGAGCAAGCGTTAAAAGTGATTACACAAGCGGCTGCCGGAGGGATGCGTGATGCATTAAGCTTGCTAGACCAAGTTGTTTCCTTCAGTAAGGACAGTTTAACGGTGGAGGATGCTCTTTTTGTAACAGGCTCCGTTAGCCAAGATGTATTTTATGAGCTGGCACTGGGCATAAAACAAAAAGATGTAGCCAAAGTATTAATCTTGTTAGAGCAACTAGTTGCTGATGGGAAAGAGCCATTACGTTTGACAGAGGACCTTATTACGTTTTTCCGAGACTTGTTGCTATTACAAACGGAAGGCGATTTAAGCGAGCTGTTAGAGCTTGTTACAATAGAAGAGAAGTTTGTCCAATTAGCACAGCAATTTTCAACAGATACGCTGTATGGCTTCATTGATACATTATCGCAAACACAGCAAGAAATGCGATTTTCACATCATACAAAAATTTATTTAGAAACTGCTCTGTTAAAAATAACGCAAATAACATCGGGTTCTCAGTCAGTAGTAGGAGTTAATCCCGCACTAGAGGAAAAAGTAGTGACGTTAGAGCGGCTTGTTCAGCAACTTACGGAGCAATTAGCAAATGGTACAACGGAACAGCAACAGGAAAAGCAGGCACCTCGACAAAGAGCGAAAACACCAAATGGCTTTAAGCCACAAACAGGACGTATTCAAGAAGTATTGAAAGATGCAACAAAGGAAGATATTCAGAAAATAAAATCGGCTTGGGCACAAGGCTTAAATCAACTACAAAAATCACAAGCAGCACTTTTAGCAGAAGCAGAGCCTGTTGCAGCATCTTCTAGTGCTTTTGTGTTAAAATTCAAGTATGATATACATTGTCAAATGGTAGCTGAAAATCGATCTTTATTAACGATGTTTTCACAAACATTGGCGGCACAAATTGGTACGGTGTATGAGATGCTGTGTATTCCAGAAAGTTCATGGCTTGAGCTGCGCGAAAACTTTATTCGTGATAACGGTTTAAATGCTAAAAAAACCGAACAGGCTCAAGAGCAAGAAGAGACACAGCCGTTTATTGACGATGCACAACCGATAGCGTCGCAGGATCCACTTATAGTGGAAGCCGAAGCATTATTCGGCAAAGATTTTGTTGAAGTTATCGAGGAGTAATTTATTTTGATTTAGCGGATGTTTCAATATTCATTGGATCGAAATAAAGCCTCTGGCTGATGTCACAGATTTTGCAGGTGTATGCTGGCGATTTTAGATTCACTGCCACTAGCAAACTCGAAAAAATCTGGAGCCGAGGCGTAATGGATTAAATTTATTAAATTAGGAGGAATTTAATTATGCGTGGTATGGGCAATATGCAAGGTATGATGAAAAAAATGCAAAAAATGCAAAAGGAAATGATGGAGGCACAAGAAGCTTTAAATGCACAGCAATTTGAAGGATCTGCAGGTGGCGGTGTAGTGAAAGTAATCATTAACGGTCAACGCGAAATCCTTGAAGTAAATCTTGACGAGTCTGTAGTGGATCCAGAAGATATTGAAATGTTACAAGACTTAATTGTTGTTGCAACAAACGATGCATTGAAAAAAGTAGAAGAGACTACAAACTCAACAATGGGTAAATTCACACAAGGCTTAAACCTTCCATTCTAGGAGGCATCATATGCACTATCCTGAACCAATTTCAAAGCTAATTGATAGCTTTATGAAACTGCCAGGCATCGGGCCGAAAACTGCGGCTCGTCTGGCATTTTTTGTTTTAACAATGAAAGAAGACACCGTTTTATCCTTTGCAAAGGCATTAGTTGATGCAAAGCGTAATTTAATGTACTGTTCCCAATGTGGTCATATAACGGATGTGGACCCGTGTCAAATATGCGCTGATAAACAACGTGACGTATCAATGATTTGTGTAGTGCAAGATCCTAAAGATGTTATCGCGATGGAAAAAATGCGCGACTACAATGGGATGTATCATGTGCTACATGGTGCAATATCGCCTATTGAAGGTGTTGGACCAGAAGATATTAATATTGCTTCTTTATTAACACGGCTTCATGATGAGCGAGTACAGGAGCTCATTTTAGCAACGAACCCTACAATTGAAGGGGAAGCAACAGCAATGTATATTTCTCGTCTCGTGAAGCCATCTGGTATTCGAACAACAAGAATTGCACATGGCTTGCCAGTGGGAGGCGACTTAGAGTACGCCGATGAAGTTACTTTATCTAAAGCGTTGGAAGGTAGACGCGAGCTGTAAGGTGTGTGAAGTATGTTTTTTTCGCGAAAAGGAAAATTGAAAAAAGAATTCGATGTAAAATTAGTGAATTTGATGAAAGAAACAAAAGAAGATTGGCATAATGCCAAATTAATTGAAGACTTATCAGATGACCTTAATTTAGATGTTGAGGCGCAAAGAAAAGCTGCAGAGAGTGTTCACTTCTTCTTATTTAAGGAAGCTAGAATACGTCGAGTAAACATCAAGTAAAATATAGCTATCTGGAAAATGTGTTCCTACAACTGCTTGTCGCAGAAAATATGGCTCGCATGTCACTCTTCAGATAGCTGTTGTTATTTTAAAATATGGTCAGCTTTTGGAATATTTAGTATGCCTAAAGCAGAAATAATTGCCACAGCTCTCGCATATGTTCTGTAGAATACATTTGCAAGGAGTGGATTAGTATTTATAAAATACTTGGAATTAGTGCGATTGTACTTTTCGTTCTATTTATAGGTAGTAAGTTAAATTGGAAGGTAGTTTTCGAAAAATTAGCTGTCATTTGGTTTAAGTTAGCTTTTGCAGTAATGATTTTATTTGGCGCTCATTTATTGTTAGCGATGCAAGGAATCGTATTACCGATTAACATCTTTTCTATAGTAACCGTAACGTTTTTAGGGGTTCCAGGTATACTGTGCGTAGGGTTTACAACTTTTTTATTAAATTTTTAAAGAAAAGTATTGCATAAAACTAATTGTGATGATATTATAGATAAAGTCGTTAGGGCGACGAATTAACGATGAAATAAATTGTTGACTTCGAGCTTACGATATGATAAATTTAAAAAGTTGTTGTTACGGTGTTGACATCGACTGAGAGACATGTTAAACTATTAAATGTCGCTCAGGAAAACAGCGATTGATATGAACCTTGAAAACTGAACAAGCAAGACGTGAATGAAAAAACGTTTCATTTAA
>NZ_PYWN01000137.1 GCF_003049505.1 Metasolibacillus meyeri | reverse complement strand
TTTATCTGCGAATTTCTCAAAATATCTGCGCTTTCTCTTGATTTATCTGCGAATCCCCCAAGATATCTGCGCTTTCTCTTGGTTTATCAGCGAATTTCTCAAGATATCTGCGCCTTCTTTTGGTTTATCAGCGAATTCCCCGAGATATCTGCGTTTCTCTTGATTTATCTGCGAATCCCCCAAGGTATCTGCGCTTTCCTTGGTTTATGAAAATTTAGGACTACTACCGCTTTACTTTCAATACAAAAAGAGTCAAGTTAAATAAAAAAACTGTAAGGGGATGCCTCCTCGGACATCCTCTTACAGTTATTAGTAAGTATAATTATTTCGCTGCTTGGAATTTAGCTTCTACTACATCCCAGTTAACAACGTTCCAGAATGCACCGATGTAGTCTGGACGACGGTTTTGGTAGTTTAAGTAGTAAGCGTGCTCCCAAACGTCTAAACCTAAAATAGGCGTTTTACCTTCCATTACAGGTGAATCTTGGTTTGGTGTAGATGTTACAGCAACGCCGTCACCATCAACGATTAACCAAGCCCAGCCTGAACCGAAGCGAGTTGTAGCTGCTTTTGCGAACTCTTCTTTGAACGCGTCGAACGAACCGAATTTTGCGTCGATTGCTGCTGCTACTTCACCAACTGGTGTATTTGAACCGCCTGGAGCGATTACTTCCCAGAATAATGTGTGGTTAGCATGTCCACCACCGTTATTGCGTACAGCCGTTTGTTTGTCAGCTGGTACTGCATCTAAGTTTGCGATTAATTCGTTTACATCCTTACCTGCAAACTCAGTACCTTCTAATGCAGCATTTACATTTGTAATGTAAGTTTGGTGATGTTTTGAATGGTGGATTTCCATCGTGCGTGCATCGATATGTGGTTCTAATGCATCGTATGCGTAAGGTAATTTCGGTAGTTCGTAAGCCATTTTAAATTCCTCCTCAAAGTTGAAAAATCTTTGTTCATGTATAAGATTATCAAAATTGGTACAGTCCTTCAATGAAAAAAACTTGAGAACACATATTTCGGTCTTTTGACGGAAATCGATTGCGTATTAAATAGCGAGAATAAATAAAAGAATCATCACCGCTTGAATGGTTCCCTTTACTGCTACAGACGTTAAAAACCCTATAACAGAGCCTACTCCCGTGCGAACAGCTTGCTTCATTGTTGTTTTTTCTACAAGTAATTCGCCAATCACAGCACCTAAAAATGGTCCAATTAAAATACCTGCAAACGGAATGACAAATGGACCAACTAAGAGCCCGATTGTACTTCCCCACATGCCTGCTTTCGAGCCTCCAAATTTCTTCACACCGATTAAATTCGCAATCGTGTCAGCCACGAACAATAACACAACAAATAACACTTCAATAACCCAGAACCACCACGGCAATGCAAATGTATAAAACAAACCATACAGTATAAAACCTGCCGCAATAAATAAAACAGACGGGATAATCGGGTAAACTAATCCAATAAAGCTAATAACAAAACACGCAATGATTAATATCCATGCGACGATATCCATGAAGCTTCACTCCTTTGTTTATTGTGTACGTTTCGCATAATCAAAAAGTTTCAATGCGACACTTTCTGCTTTTCGTGATACACTGTCTGATGGAGGAGATTTACGATGCAATTAAAACATTCACAGCTTTTCCTTGATAGCTTATATCAACCAAAAAAGCTTGCTGCCTATAGAATCATGCCGATTGGAAAAGTGATTCAATATGTGTTTTTGCTTATTACGGCAATGACCGTTTTTTCACTCGGAAAGTTTTTCAATAACGAGATTAATCAAATTTTCGCTTACAAGGAAATAGAGGAATTTGCTAGCGATTTAAAATGGCTTGTGTACGCGATTTCAATCGTCTTTTTGTTCGTGATGAACACACTTATTTTATTCGCTAAAATTAGCGTCTATGCTTATGCAGGTCAGCTATTTTTAAAGCCGATGCAGCGTCGTGGTGAGTATCGACAAGTATGGCGTACAGCAGCTTTCGCTATTACATGGGAAGTGATTTTATCCATTATTTTGAGCTTCTTTGCGATTCCGTCCATTGTCTCTATTTTACTATTTATCGTTGTGACCATGACGATCCTGTTAATGGCGTTAAAAAAATACCCAAAAATGCCACAAGCATAAAGCATACATACTTTTGAACAGCGTTGTCTGAAAGTGATGCATGAGTTCACTTTTCAGACAACCACCTTTTAAAAAATACTCAATTGATAGCGCTTCGATAATTCTTCTAAAAACTTCATCCCCGCTACGCTATTTCCTACTGCATCGATGGCTGGACCAAAAATTCCGATGCCTATTGTGCCTTGCAATTCCTCAATTTTCGCATCCATTGCTACACAGAGAATGCCACCAGACACGCCACTTTTAGCTGGCATACCAACGAATGCCGCAAACTTTCCAGATGCATTATACATACCGCAAGTAAGCATCAAGGCCTTCGCCATTTTTGCTATTTTCGCATCAAATATTCGCTCTTTGCTTAATGGATGGTAGCCATCATTTGCAATCACTAATGCAATTGTTGCAAGCTGCTTAACATCAACGAGCAATGCACACTGCTTTAAATAGGCTTCCAAAGTGATTTCCACATCGCCTTGCAAGTAGCCATTAGCTTTTAAATAATAGGCAATTGCTCGATTACGATACGCCGTTTCCCATTCAGAAGTAAATACTTCCTCACATACTTCGCATTGTGCACTAATCATTTTTTTAATAAAATTTTGCAAATTACTAATTTTGTCGTCTACTTCTACACCAGGAAGCATCGATGAAATCGTAATAGCACCTGCGTTAATCATTGGATTAAATGGTTTACCTGGCTGATGACTTTCCAAGCGAATAATGGAATTAAAAGGATCCCCAGTCGGCTCTACATCAACATACTGCAATACATGCTCCACACCGTATGTTTCACAGACAAAAATAAAACTAATAACCTTCGAAATGCTTTGTAAGGTGAAAAACTGCTGATAATCCCCTTCTTGAAAAGCGCTACCATTGCCATCTATTAATGATACGGCTAATAGCTTTGGGTCAACACTGCTTAATGCTGGTATATATGTGGCAACACGTCCCTCTTGATAAAATGACTGCGCCTCACGAATAAGCTGCTGTAATTGTTGCATCTTATATTTCCCTCCAAAAATTAATCAATTATACCTCAGCTAACTGTTATCCGGATTTTTTCAAGCTACGTACACGGATCAACAATTAACGGACCTGTGTTCTCTTCAACATCTATGACATCCACAAGAAACTTTATTGTAATTCAATGGGCGTTTTCTATACATGTACGTGGCACTTCGCTTTCATAGAGCCGTTTCATTTTCGTAACAGAAAAGCATTGCGGAATCATAATAAATAACTGCTATCAAGAATAGAATACACCAATTAGACATTTAATAGTATCGCCACTCTAGTTTGAGGAGGAAGATTATGCGTTACATTATTTTTACCATACTTTTTTTTATTATTGCAGCAGTCATTAAAATAGATTTGCAAGAAGGGACGCTCCCGCTTGCTTCGTTTTATGAGGAAGAAATTTGCGAGGAGCAAATAGAATATGAATGGCAGCACATTATTGTACGTGTACAGCAAAGTGATACGATGTATAGTTTATTTGCAGCCAGCCCAACAAACGCCCCATTACCTGAGCGTCTCGCCGAATTTTATAAGGCAAATCCACATTTACAACAGCAATCGCTCGTGCCAGGTGAATTAATCAAACTACCCATTCGTAAACAAAAGGAAAATAAGTGCCGTTAAAATAAGCTCACCGTAGTTAATTCTTGTCCTTGCTTATTTTCACTGCTAAAATAGGGACAGTGAAAGAACAATAATTTTGCAATGCAACAACAAATCATTGCGTTGCGTCATATTATCAAAGTTCGAAGGCAGTTGTACATTTGTGCAATTGATTTTTGTAAGCCCAAAAAGGAGAGAATTTACATGAGTGAAATCGTTCACCGTTCCAATACACGCCCAGTACGCGTAGGAAATTTAACAATTGGTGGCAGCAATGAATTGTTCATCCAAAGTATGTGTACGACAAAAACACATGATGTGGAAGCAACAGTAGCAGAAATTTTGCGTTTAGAGGAGGCGGGCTGTCAGCTTGTGCGCGTCGCTGTACCAGATGAACGCGCAGCAGATGCAATCGCTGCTATTAAAAAGCGCATTAATATCCCGCTTGTTGCAGATATTCATTTTGACTATAAACTCGCATTAAAAGCAATTGAAAACGGCATTGATAAAGTGCGCATTAACCCAGGTAATATTGGTCGTCGTGAAAAAGTAGAGGCCGTTGTTAACGCAGCAAAGGCCAAAAATATCCCTATTCGTATCGGTGTAAACGCTGGTTCATTAGAGCGTCATATTTTAGAAAAATACGGCTACCCGACAGCTGACGGTATGGTTGAATCCGCACTACATCATATTAAAATTTTAGAAGACTTAGATTTTCACGATATTATCGTGTCAATGAAGGCCTCTGATGTAAATCTTGCAATTGAAGCATATGAAAAAGCAGCGAAGGCTTTCAGTTACCCATTGCACTTAGGTATTACAGAGTCTGGTACATTATTTGCAGGTACGGTAAAATCTGCTGCTGGTCTTGGTGCGATTTTATCGAAAGGAATTGGCAATACATTGCGTATTTCCTTATCAGCAGACCCTGTCGAAGAAATAAAAGTAGGGCGTGAGCTATTAAAATCATTTGGTCTTGCCTCAAATATGGCAACACTCATTTCATGTCCAACTTGCGGTCGTATTGAAATCGATTTAATTTCGATTGCAAATGAAGTGGAAGAATATATTTCGAAACTTAGTGTTCCGTTGAAGGTTGCTGTGCTTGGCTGTGCAGTAAACGGCCCAGGTGAGGCACGCGAGGCAGATATCGGGATTGCAGGCGCACGTGGCGAAGGTTTATTGTTTATGAAAGGTAAAACTGTACGCAAAGTGCCTGAAGAAACAATGGTTGAGGAATTGAAAAAAGAAATCGATAAACTTGCTGCTGAAATGGAAGAAAAACGAGCTGCTGAAGAAGCACAGGCACAACGATGAGCAAAAAAGCAAGATTCGGCATCGATATTGACGGCACGGTAACCTGCCCTGCCACATTAATTCCTCATATTAATGCGCAATATAATGTCAATATTACACTGGACGATGTTGTAGAATATGATTTCTTAAGTGCATTTCCCCACCCTGTTGACCGCACGGAGTTTGCCCATTGGTTTACAACAAATGAGCCACGACTTTATGCGGCAAGCGAGTTAGCAGACAATGCACACGCAATTTTAAATGATTGGAAAAGCCGCTACGAATTATTTTATATTTCGGCGCGCGGTGAAAATGTACTGGACATAACAAAAAATTGGTTCCATGAGCATGCCGTTCCGTATGACCATATCGAATTAATCGGCAGCCACGATAAGCTGTCAACAGCAAAGCACCACTGTGTCGATGCCTTTTTTGAGGATAAGCACGACAATGCGGTGATGTTAGCAGAGGAACTAGATATTCCTGTTATTTTATTCGATACGCCTTACAATAGGTTAGCAACACCAAATAAGGTCATTCGCGTTAACAACTGGATTGAAGCAAATGACTGGATCCGTAAAAACTTTGAATAGCCTAAAAAGCTGTCGAAACTTCTCGACAGCTTTTTATATGTCTAAAATCCCTCGTATCCACCTGTCCACAAAGCTTTCAAATGTAATGCCGTATTGATTATAAATTTCGTGATAAACAAAATAAACGCCGAGCCTTTCTAGTAACTCGTCATCAATGCGCATACATCCCTTTCCTTTCTAACACTAACATACGTAGTGAAACGAGCAAATATGAATAGCGCTGCTTCGTTTATCATTCCAAAGTAAGAATTCGCCCGAAAATTAAAAAAGTACAAGAAACCGCTATTTTAAAGCAGATGTCCTGCACTCGGTAAAGATTTTATGCTAAGCTTTTCATCACTTCAATCATCTTTTTACGGGTTTCATCTAATTTATGTTCATCAATGTCAACTTCTTCAGCCTCCGCATAAAAATCTGCGAAATTTTGCCCTTCATATCTAGGTACAACATGCATATGGAAATGCGTTAAGTCATCAAAAGCACCGCCATTTTGGCATATCGTGATCCCATCAGGCTTGAACAAGATTTTAATAGCCTTCGATAGAAGCTGTGCTGCTTTCATTACAGAGTTCGCTGTATGGTCATCAAGCTCATCAAAATACTCCGCATGTTTTTTAGGCAAAATCAAAACATGTCCTTCGTTATAAGGATCATGGTCTAAAATGCAACAAACATGCGCATCCTCAAACACTACATTAACAGCTACTTTTTGATTTGCTAAATTGCAGCCAAAGCAAGTCATTTAATCTCACCTCTTTGTATAAAATAATTTTTAATCGATTTTTTTAACTGTTCCACTCTTCAACCACCTCTAAATATAGATGCTCTTCTTTTTAATAGCAAAATTAGATGAAATTTTATTGATTTGGAATTAAATTCAAATTATTGTGTTAATACTTATTTCCTCTGGCTTGTGAATATTTACTGTATAAATTAAATCAGAGGTTGAATATGCTGTTCATATGTTGTCTTCAAATGGCGAAAACAATGCCCCTATCAAGTTATTATTCATGTCAACATGGGCAATAAAGCCTTCATTCCCCATACCACCAATATTTTATCATTATGATATTGAACTTGTGGATGCTGATCAATCTCACACCAGATGTTTTCATTAAAAGATATTATACTTTCTAGGGTATTTTAAAGGCTACTAAGTACATTGAATAAAGAAAACTCCTGCTTCATTCGCATTGTCACTTTTATTTAAAAATAAATATCCGACTGAATCATTTAGAAAAAATATATCGTGAAATTCTTTTGGAAAATCACCACCATAAATTTGTAGGCAAAATTGATAATTATCCAACCCTAAATTTTCAACTTGTAATAGCGACGGTTTATCGCCAATTAGTGAACCACAATAAAACGCTAGGTCATCAAAATCTTCATCTAACTCCTCTACATCCAAACTCAATTCATCTCCCAAAACGAATTCTTGTGCTGGAATAAGGAAATCAGATTCATTTCTAATTTCACCTATTTCATGTAATAAAACCCTTGTAAATCCTTGCTTAATGCTTTCTAACTCTTCTTTATCTCCATGATAAGTGATTAAATCTAAAAAATAATCTTCTCTTTTATATGTTGTAAAAACAGATAAAATATGTTCTTTTGGTAAGTTCAAATTTAGAGTTTCATTAATAAAATTTGTTGGTAAACAGAATACAAGCGTTAATTTATCTCCGTTTGGATTTAACGGCCAATCTATATTTCGAGGCAAGAAGCTATATCCTCCAAGTCGAGGTACAATAGAGTCATTTTCAACACCTTTAAAAATCATTTCAACTGACATATTTTCAACTCCTACATTAAAATTCTATTTTCATATCGAGCTATTTTGTAGATAACTGAATATGGGCCATTCTTATAGAACTAGCCTATTTGCTACATACGGCTTATACTTATGCCAACCCAGAGCAATAAATCAAAAATATATACTAATTAAAATATTATGTATATATTATTTTATATCAGATAACGAAATAATAAAAATTATTTTTTCCAAAAAATAAAAGTGCTAGCTCTTTGTTTTAGCTAATGTAAAATATAGCAATTCATTACCAATCCCCCCAAAAAACAAAATTAAAAGACATGCATCCGATATGATATCGAATGCACGCCCTAGTTACTGCCTCCATCTGTCATGCTATTGCTTTCTAAACCATTCCATTAAATCTTTTAATTCTTCCGCCGTAACGCCATGACCATCCGCATACGTTTTAAATGTTACCTGTGCGCCGTATTCCTCGAAAAAGGCTGCGCTCGCTTCGCCCCATGCAAGCGGATAAACATAATCATATTCGCCATGTCCAATAAACATTTGCACATTGCTGAGTGGTAGCTTGCGATATTCCTCCACAACGAACTGCGGTACAAAGCCACTTAATGCGACGGCACCGCGCAATGTATCTGCCATAATAACCGTTAAAGCTTGTGCAATCGCTGCACCTTGATTAAAGCCCATCACGTACAGCTCGTCTTGCTTTAATAAAAACTCTGCAACTGCTTCTTCAATAAACAGCCTCGTGAATTGTACGACTTGATCAAAGACTGCTTGATTTGGCAGCCCCTCTTCTTCAAATGTGTAAAAAGCATAACCTGGTGGATGTTCAATCGGACCGCGCAAGCTGAAAATATGACAGTCAAACGGCATATTTTCGACGAGCTGCAATAAATCCTGCTCGTTGCTGCTTAAGCCATGTAGTAAAAAAACGGCGGGCTTTTCACCAGCTTCCTTTGGCGCTCTATGTGTAAATATATATGGTGATTTCATTGCTGTTCTCTCCTATTCCATTAATTCCATCTGATTGACGAATTGATCTGCATAATAAGCAACATAGCCCTCGATTACGCGTAATGTTTCCTCAAATTGACCGTCCAGCACAACGCTTACCTGTGGCTGTATCGTTAAATAGGTTAAAAAATCAAAGCGCAATGAATGCTCCACAGAAGCATAGGCGTAGTCATAAACAACGTCTTCCTCCGTCACATTTAATGCTTTATATTGACTATGGAACATTTTCGTATAATCATCCATTTTTTCAGAAACGAATTGGCGAATACGCATTTGCTGTGCCAGTGACTCGCTTTCAATATAAGCAACTGTCGGCACTTGCCCCTGTCCATATGTATCTTGCATAATTTTTACCCATGCTGCTCGATTCTCAACAAAGTAGGTAATATTTAACATCAAGCGGTCAAAAAAGTCTTGCTCACTCGTTGCTGACTGCTTTTTCGCTGTAAGATTTTGCTTAATTGTTTTCTCAAATTGTGCTGCATTTGCCTTTTGTGTTAGCAAAAACATTAATTCTTCAATATAATGATTTACCTCTTGCTGTGTTCGCACACGTTACACTCCCTTTTATATCAATTGCGCCCACCTTCAATAGTGAGCTTTCCATAAATTCAGTAGTCAAAAGCTCTGTCTAAACACATGTCAATTAACCGTTGATATGCTCGCTCGACAAAATCTAGCCGAGATATAATTGATGTTAAAAAATATATTCTCTCATATTTTCCACTGTGTTTTCAATTGCACTTCTTAACGATTGTTGCTCGTCACGACAGTAGCTTTGCGCTTGTTCTAATGCAATTAATGCTTGCTCTAAAAATGCGTCATGCTGCAAGTTTTTATAGAGTTCCATTAAAATCAAAGATCGATTCCAATACCAACGCGCATTTTTGTCATCAAGCTCAATCGCCCGCTCCAAATAACCTAATAGTTCAAATGGTGTATAATCTAAACGCTGCATTGTTTGTGCTGCTAATCCATAATAAACGGCTTTATTTGGATTATAGTTGACCGCTTGTAGAAAGCAGTACACACTTTCACTATAGTGATGCGCAAATAAAAACAGCTGTGCCTGTGTAAAAAAGGACTGTGCTCGCTCTGTATCAGTGCCTGTGTGAGCCAATTCCTCCAACTGACGCGTGCGTGTGGCAAATTGCTGCTCGTCTTTTATTACACGAATGGCTAAAACTTCATCTTGCTCCGCATACGTTTCATCTGCCCGCTCGACAGATTGTGGCTCACGCGCTGTATAACAAGGAATATTCCCTAATTGATAACGTTCATACAATGCAATCACTTGCTGTGCAAATGACGAATTGTTCTCTTCTTGTGCCTTTTGATAACATGCATGGATTTGTCCGCGATAAAATAATTGCTCCAGCTTCACTACTATTCACTCCCTATCTTTTTAGTATACATGATTCCATCTAAACTTTTTTAATAAAATTTAAAAACCTACTTGACTAATAAGTTTTATAAGAATAGAATACACTATACAAACGATTTCACTAGGAGGATATATTCATGGATTTCATCGTATTATTAAATATTATTGTACTGATTGCTTTAATCAGTGTTTTATATGCATTAAAGAAAAAGCATGTTAAATTTTCAACGCGCGTCTTTATTGCATTAGGTTTAGGTATTTTACTAGGTGCAGCATTACAGCTTATTTACGGTGCTGGTGCTGAAGAGGTTGCTAATACTGTTCCTTGGTATAATATCGTCGGCACAGGCTATGTCAAATTACTGCAAATGATTGCTATGCCACTTATTTTCATTTCGATTTTAGTAGCCTTTACAAAAATGAAAATCGGTAAAAACTTCGGTAAAATAGCAGCTCTTATTTTAGCCATTTTAATCGGAACAACGGCGATTTCTGCAGCAATCGGCATTACAACAACAGCGATTTTCGATTTGGACGCAACGCAAATTTTACAAGGAGATGCCGAGGTTGCACGCGGTGAAGCGTTAGTTGAACGCTCTGAATCGTTAGCTGCGGCATCATTGCCACAGCAAATTATTGAATTATTCCCAGCGAATCCATTCGCTGATTTAACAGGCTCTCGCTCTACTTCAACGATTGCCGTTGTTATTTTCTCAGCATTTTTAGGCTTTGCTTATTTATCTGTAGCACGTAAAGAGCAAGAAACAGCAGCGACAATTAAAAAAGGCATCGATGCCATTTATGCCTTGATTATGGGTGTTGTACGCATCGTGCTTCGCTTAACACCATATGGGATTTTAGCGATTATGGCACGCACTGTTGCGACAAGTGATTACGGAGCAATTTATAGCTTAGGAAAATTCGTCATCGCTTCATATGTTGCATTAATCCTTGTTTTTATCGTTCATTTACTTATACTTACACTAACGGGCTTAAATCCAGTCACATATGTGAAAAAAGCGGCGGAAACATTACTGTTTGCCTTCACTTCACGCACAAGTGCAGGTGCCCTACCATTAAATATTCAAACACAAACATCGCGCTTAGGTGTACCAGAAGGAATTGCTAACTTCTCTGCGTCATTTGGTCTATCCATCGGGCAAAATGGCTGTGCTGGTGTCTACCCTGCTATGCTTGCTGTGATGATTGCGCCAACTGTTGGCATTAACCCGTTAAGCCCTGGCTTTATCGCAACAGTCATTATCGTTGTAGCAATCAGCTCGTTCGGAGTTGCAGGTGTTGGTGGTGGTGCGACATTCGCTGCTATTTTAGTCCTATCCGCGCTTGATTTACCAATTGCGCTTGCAGGTGTGTTAATTTCGGTTGAGCCATTAATCGACATGGGACGCACAGCACTGAACGTAAGTGGCTCTATGACAGCAGGTGTGACAACAGCTCGTGTAACGGGCGAATTAGATAAGGAAGTTTATGACACGCCTTCATCTACAAAACAATTAATAGACGCATAAAAAAGTATTTTAGTTATAATAAAACCCGAACAACACAGCGATACATCCACGTATTCCTTCGCTATTGTTCGGGTTTTATAATACTTATTTGTAAATCATTCGCCCTTCACTATCAATAAATGAATGATGTCCAATCCCCTATTCTTATTTCATAGGAGTTTTCTACTGAATGCTGCTAAATATATTGCATTAAAATTTGGAAACGCTACAATAGTGGTAAAGATTAGTAAGTAGAGGCGAGGTGAGCGCGGTTGTTTGAGACCGTTACAGCGGAGAAAAGTTTATTATTTTTAAAAGATGATTTATTAGTGAATCAATTTAAAGAACTAGCAAGTCGATATCCACAATTTCATAAAGTTCCGCAATTAGGGATTGTCAAACCTAATGATGTTTGGATTGCTGCATTCAATATTTGGCTACTGTTGCAGCCAGATGACTATAACATTTTGGAATCAGCAGAAAAAACGCTCTATTATTCAAGCAATTTTATTATTTTAAATGAGTTAAAAAATGATCATTATTTTAAATTTATTAAAACGCATCCAGCCTTAGTGACCGAGCTGCTATTTATTACAGCACTCTATCTCTCAGAAGCTTTAAACCAATGGCTCACGGACGTTTTAATTGCGGAAAAACGCGAGGATATTATTATTCGCAATAGGCAACGCAGTTATTTCGAAATGCATACGAAAACCGAGGAAGAAGTACGGAAATTTGTTGAAGATCAAGCGGCGATTGTCAAAATAATTATGCCGATTATTACGAAAGAAAATGCGCTAGAATATTTAATTAAAAATAGCTACGATACGGCTTTGACTCAGTTCTCGAAAAAGAATATTGTAGTAGAAAACTAGCTACACGAAATCAATTTATGATTTTGTGTAGTTTTTTATACAAAAATAACTAGTCATATGAAAGCTTTTTCATTACACTAAATTATAAAGTAAAGCTTCCAGAGGAGACTACACATATGATAAATAGACAAATTGAGCAAGTGACAGACCAGCATGTTGTAAAATCTTTAGAAAAAAATCTCCCGATTATCCGCTTCAACTTAAAACATGATGTCGAATATGCCAATGAGCAATTTGCCAATACGCTCGGCTACAAAGCTACGGAATTAATCGGCGTTAATCATAGCAAGCTTTGTTTTCCTGAATTTGCCCAAAGCCCTGCATATAAAGAATTTTGGCGCAAGCTTGAGCAAGGTAATGCTTATAAAGATCAAATTGTAAGACGCCACGCTTCTGGAGAAGAAGTATGGCTAGAAGCAATTTATATGCCAATTTTCTCTGAGCATACGCGACAGGTAATTGGCGTTAGTAAAATCGCCTTAAATATCACTGAAAGAGCAACGATTATTCATGCTTTAGCAGACCAATTAAAAGGTATGTCTGAAGCTTTAAATGACAAATCCCAAGTTGGTCACAATGATAGCGTGACACTACTCCATAATATCGAGCATATCGTCGAGGAATCAGCAGCAAATCAGCAAAATTTACAAGCATTGCAACAAGAGGCAGAATCAATTACCAATGTTGTCAAAACAATCCGTGATATTGCCGCGCAAACAAACTTACTAGCATTAAACGCTGCAATTGAAGCAGCGCGTGCTGGTGAACATGGCAAAGGCTTCAATGTTGTTGCACAGGAAGTACGCAATTTATCCACAAAGGTTTCACAGTCCATCGGTGAAGTAAAGGACAATGTTGACCGCATTATTGATAAAATCCATTCCGTCTCAGCCAGTATTGATGCCATCACAGAAAGCGTACAAAATAGCACAGAGCAAATCGAAAAAACGGTTGACCATTTTCAATTTATCGCACAAACTGCTGAATCACTAGAGAAAAATACGAGTGAATTTATCAAAAAAGTTTAAGGAGTGGCACAGCAATGGTTCAACTATATATGAACAACGAGCACTTTTTAGCTGGTATCACCCTGCAAGAGAATGGCGAAGAATCGAATAATATGGCGTTCTACACATCGCAAAATCCACAAGCCGTTTTACAAAACCGCCAGCAATTGGCGAATGCCATTGGCTATTCCTTGCAGGATTTCGTCTGCCCACAGCAAACGCATAGTGCTAACTTCCAAAAGATTACGGTACAGCATAAAGGAAATGGTGCAGAAAGCCAGTCCTCTGCAATTCCACAAACAGACGCCCTTTATACGTATGAACGAGGAATTGTGTTATCCATTTTTACAGCAGATTGCGTGCCTATTATACTGACGAATGCAGTAACGGGACTTTGCGCTGTTATCCATAGTGGCTGGCAAGGGACAGTCAAAGAAATGACAGCGAAGCTACTGCAGCAATTGATTGCAGAAGGAAATAACCCCGCTGATTTACATGTACAAATAGGTATGGCACTAAGCCAGCAACGCTTTGAGGTCGACACAGATGTTTATGAGCAATTTCAAGCGCTAGGCTATGTGGATGACTTGATGTATTTTCATGAAGCAACGCAAAAATATCATATCGACAACCAGTTAACGGTGCAAAAGCAAATTTTATTAGCGGGTGTTCCGCTTGAAAATATACAAATCGACCGCACATGTACATATGATGCGGCACATGGCTTCTCCTATCGCCAGCAAAGAGATTGCGGGCGACACATGATTTTTGTTGTGAGGAAATAAATAAATCGCATGGGATTTTGAATTCCATGCGATTTTTTATTTTCTAGAGAGTCACACATTGACGTATAATACACTATACTGTATCATACACAGTATATAAGGAGTGAATAAGATGAGCTCATTAATTGATTCGTTCACAACAGAATTACGGCGTGGCACATTGACATTAGCCGTTTTAAGCCAACTGCAAACACCTCAATATGGCTATTCGCTTGTTCAACGACTAGAACAAGCAGGTGTAAGCATCGAACAAAATACACTCTATCCATTGCTAAGACGCTTAGAAAAACAAGAACTAGTTACTAGCAATTGGGATACAAGTGAAAGTAGACCACGCAAATATTACATTATTAGCGACTATGGTCAAGAGATTTTTGAAAAGCTAAAGACGGAATGGCTCACTTTAGCTACCGAATTAACTACTTTACTACAAGGAGATGGTCAATCATGAAATTAATTGAAGCGTATGTGTATGAAGTAACACGTAGATTGCCTAATAAAGCTCGACATGATATTGCCCTTGAACTGACTTCTACCATTGAAGATATGCTGCCAGACAATTACAACACAGAGGATGTGAAGGATGTGTTAGAAAAGCTTGGCCCCCCTGCTACATTTGCAGCAAATTATCGTGACGAAACTCGTTATTTAATCGGCCCTTCACTGTATGATTCCTATATGGATACAATCAAATTAGTATTGCCTTGGGCGCTCTTGATTGCCCTTATCGTGCAAGTCATTCAAAATATTTTCTTATTGAATGAAGAACAGGCTATTCTAACAATGTTATTGAAGTTTATCAGCTTTACTATCGTGGACTTAATTCTCGTGACCCTTCAAGTATTGTTTTGGATAACAATTATCTTTGTGATTTTAGAACGGAATGGAGTTCGAAAAGCACCGCTACATGATGAATGGACAGTTGATATGTTAGATGCTGTACAAATTATCCCTAACCACAAACGAATTCCTATTGGCGAAATCGTATTGGAGGCTGGCTGGATTGTTATTTTAACAGTCGGTTATTTTACGGCAGAGCATTTTATTGGCGTCTATCAAAAAGTAGAGAGCGGAAATTTACTATTGATGCTGCCAATTTTCCAGCAACAAACTTTACTAGCATTCGCGCCACTTCTATTATTTGCTGTGGCAATAGAAATAGCGCTGCTTTTATACAAACTAAAGCAGCGCGTATGGACAATGCATATAGCGATTGCCAATCTCATTATTAAACTAATCACAACAATCATCAGCATGATGATCATTAGTCATGCTAATTTCATAAACGCAGAGCTTGCTCCTTATTTAGCCAATGTGATGAATGTCGCTCCTATCAAAATGGAGCAAAGCATCCATGCGATTATTATTGTAACGCTATTAACAATTATTATTTCAACTTGTAGCGATATTTACAAAGGTTTCCGCAAAGTGAAAGCTGACTAATTACTTGCCATCATTCGTCCAAGTGGGCCATCCTCCAAGACGATGCTTGCAATATCATAGACGGAAATCGGGAACATCGGCAAACCATAATAATAAGGTGCTAAATCATATAACTGGAAGAAAATAACGAGCGCTTTATCCGCAATATAGAAAAATTGATTCGGCTCAATCGCTGTAAATGGCTCTATGGTTGGGATATCTCGCTCTTTTATTTGCTCCTTAATATGCCGTGAGAGAACATCAACATAATCGCTACCCGGCTTAAATAAATCTTTTAACTCACATAGCTGCCGCTTTTGTAAATCAAATGTTAACGGTTGAATATAAGTCATACCATGTGCCGCTTGAGAAAAATAAACATAATTCGATAATGTTAAGCTAAATACATCGCGCTGATTGTTTTTCAGTTCATATGTGCCTAGCATTTGTTCAACTGTTGAAGGCAAATCTCCTGCTTGTTGATTGATTAACCGCTGCGTTTCGCTTGCAATTGTTTGATTAATAAAAAATTGCAGCGACGGATTGTGCATTTGTATCGCCTGTGGATAATAAATAATTTTTTGCGGAGATGTTTGCACAGTATGCGTTTGCGTTGTAATCGGAAATGTAAAAGACAAGAACATCAACTCTTTCTTTGCTTTTTCCACATTGTATGTAGCGAGTGGGTTTCTGCTACATATGAGCGGGCAAGTTTAGGAGCGATTTCTTGTCTTATTTGAGTACTTCTTTCTGCTATTTGATTACTTTTAGGTGTTATTTGAGCGTTTGCTTGATTTATTTGATTGCGCTTCGAAATATTTGTGAGTTCTTAATTTTATTTGTGCGCTTTCTCAGATTTATCTGCGCTTTTCTCGATTTATCTGCGGTTTCTCAGATTTATCTGCGCTTTCCTCAGTTTTATCTGCGGT
>NZ_PYWN01000136.1 GCF_003049505.1 Metasolibacillus meyeri | reverse complement strand
CTGAATTATGATAAATATTCTAAAAAAAGATAGTATTTTGTTTATTGTTCATGTTACACTTTTCTTGAAATCTCACAATTTCGTTTTTTTCGGTGCAAAATGTTACCCCATTTTGCTTAAAAGGGAAACCGGTGTGAATCCGGTGCGGTCCCGCCACTGTTAATAGGGAGTTTTATAGATGATACCACTGTCCAATGGATGGGAAGGTCTGTAAAACATTGAACTAAAGCCAGGAGACCTGCCGAAAAAATGATGATCGTTTTAACCTACGAGGATAGGTGTGCGACTTAGCCAATTACATGTGGTTTATTTGAGCTGAGCGCTTTTCCTAATTTAGTGGAAAGGTGTTTTTTTATTTTCGCATAGGACTATCGAAAAATTATGGAAGGGGGATTAAACATGAGATTTTCAGGATGGAAGCTAGGTTATTTTTTACTTGCACTACTATTTGTACCACAACGTGCATTCGCTATGCATATTATGGAAGGGTTTTTACCTCTCCAGTGGGCTATATTTTGGTGGGTTATCTCCCTACCGTTTATTATTTTAGGCTTACGTTCTATTCGCAAAACAATTGAATCAAATCCTGAAACAAAAATGCTACTAGGCTTATCTGGTGCTTTTGCCTTCGTATTATCAGCATTAAAAATCCCATCGGTGACAGGCAGTTGCTCCCACCCAACAGGTGTAGGACTTGGAGCAGTTCTTTTTGGCCCGTTAGCTATGAGTGTCATTGGCTCTATTGTTTTGCTATTCCAAGCATTGTTACTTGCACATGGGGGGCTCACAACATTAGGGGCGAATGCTTTTTCAATGGCGATTGCTGGACCATTTATTGCTTACTACGTATTTAAGGGCGCACAAAAAGTCGGTTTATCTTTTTCGATTGCTGTTTTTTTAGCAGCCATGCTTGGTGATTTAGGTACATATATTGTCACTTCTCTTCAATTAGCATTGGCTTTCCCATCTGAAGTAGGTGGCTTTGCTGCTTCATTTGCGAAATTCTCAGGTATTTTTGCGCTAACACAAATACCACTTGCTGTGAGTGAAGGCATTTTAACTGTAATTGTCATTAACTTCTTAAGAAAATATAATGTCAATGAATTAAAAGCACTTCGTGTATTCTCAGCAAAGGAGGCACATTAAAATGAAAAAAAATTTATGGCTATTAGCCATTGTTGTGCTATTAGCAATCATCCCGTTATTTATCCAAACAGATGCTGAATTTGGCGGGGCTGATGGAGAAGCAGAAGCGGCAATTACTGAAATTGATGAAAACTACACACCGTGGTTTGAAAGCTTATGGGAGCCACCAAGTGGTGAAATTGAAAGTTTATTATTTGCATTACAAGCTGCCATCGGGGCTGGTTTTATCGGTTATTTCTTCGGTTATATGCGCAGAAAACATAAGGCTGGTTAAAGACGATGCTACTTATTGATAAGTATGCTTATATCAACAAGCTCGCATCCGTTCACCCTCTTGAAAAAATAATATTATCTATCAGTTTATTATTAGTATCATTGGCTATGCAGAATGCACAAATTTCACTCATTACATTTTTTGTAATGAGTGCTTTTACCATCTTGGGGGCAAAAATTCCCGTAAAATATTATGCGAAATTATTAGTATTACCAGGGTTCTTCTTATTATCTAGCCTTGTGTCTATTTTGCTATCCATTGCGCCTGCTACAGCGAACCTCCCACCACATCTTTGGGCATACCCATTTTTCCAGTGGACTCTTTTTATCGGGGTGGCAAGCGTTGAGACAGCGACACATCTCTTTTTCACTGTTCTTGGGAGTATAAGCTGTTTGTATTTTTTAATTTTAACAACATCGGTACAAGCCATTTGCTATGTATTGCGACAATGGCGATTACCTCATTTGTTGATAGAACTTGTCGAGCTTACTTATCGTTTTATTTTTATGTTTTTTAGCAGTATGCACAAAATTCATCTTGCCCAGCAAGCACGTTTAGGCTATACCTCTCCTAGACAATGGCTGCATTCCATTTCAATGCTAATCGCTTCTTTATTTGTGGAAATGTTTCAACGTAGCTATGAGCTAAACAACGCGATGCAAGCGCGCGGTGGGCAAATGGTTTATTGGAAAGAGGATATGGCCTATAACAAAAGAAATTGGATCGTGATTGGCGCAATATGGCTAGCGCTCGTTTTATATGGAGGTATTTTCTTATGACAAACCCTTACTTTGATTTACAGCAAGTATCACACATCTATACAGATGGGACACATGCATTAACTGATATTACCTTGACATTACCAAAGGGCAAAAAAATTGCGCTGCTCGGTCATAATGGGGCTGGTAAGTCTACATTGTTTCAACATCTCAACGGTATTTTACAACCGACTACAGGAACCATTTCTTTTTGCGGTCAACCATTATCCTATAACAAAAAAGCAAATCAAAAATTGCGGCAACAAGTAGGAATTGTTTTTCAGGATGCAGACAATCAGCTTTTTGCAGGTACTGTGAAGCAAGATATTGCCTTTGGTCCATTAAATCTTGGTTGGTCCATGGAAAAAATCGAGGAAAAAATAGCATGGGCTGTAACACAAACGGAAGTCGAGGATTTGCTTGACAAACCCATTCACTTTTTAAGTATGGGGCAGAAAAAACGCGTAGCTATTGCTGGCATTTTGGCAATGGAGCCTTCTGTTTTATTGTTAGACGAACCAACTGCTGGATTAGATAATTATTATGCTGCGCAAATTTTACGTTGTTTAAAAAAATTAGAGAATAGTGAGCGCACTATTTTGTTGGCTACACATGATATTCAACTGGCCTACGAATGGGCAGATCAAATCATAGTGATGGAGGCAGGGAAAATTATTTATAATGGAGACCCTATTGCTTTATTTTATCAAGATGCACTGTTGGCAAAAGCGCATCTCGAACGTCCTTGGGTCTTTGAAATGGCCTGTCTCTTGCAACAGCAACAGCTATTAAATCCTGATACGATAATGCCGCGCTCTAAGATAGATTTACAACAAATTATCTTGGCTCAGCATTAAAAATCCCCCTATAAGAGAGATTTTTTTATCGTCTACTCTTATAGGGGGGTTGTTTAATGATCGTTTATTTTAATATCAAAATTATTCTTTTATATCACATAATCTTTACATGCTTCTTCCTTAATAATTTTGAACAATCGTTTCCACTAGGCGGTCAATTTGTTTCATCGCCTGTGCATTTTTCTTGTCAGTCATGATGGCAAAGGCGTATTGGCGACCACTTTTTGCTGTGACATAGCCTGACAATGTATAAACATTTGTAATACTGCCTGTTTTCGCCATCACACGCCCTCGTAACCCATTTGTATCAAAGCGTGTGCGTAAAGAGCCTCCGACAAGGCGATTCGGCTGTCCACCAATTGGCAAACCTTGATAAAAACTCGAATAAATTGGCTGCTGCTGCATTGTTGTGAGCAAGGCCGTCAACTCATTGGCAGATACACGGTTCGCATGAGACATGCCTGAGCCATCCTCAAAGCGCCATTGTGAGATGTTTAATCCTAATGATGAAGCATAATCACGCAAGACAGCTACCCCGTTTTCCGTATTGCCAACACCATGTACCTCTCGTCCTAATGTTTTTACGAGTATATCGGCAATGCTATTATTGCTTAACTTCATAAAAACAGGATAAAGCTTATGTAGTGGCAACGATTCCTTCGTATATAATTTTTGCGCTGTTGTAGGAACCATTTTACGCCCAACCGATACTTGTGCAACGTTTAAAGCGGCGGATTGCCACGTATTTTTAATAGCATGTAGTGTATTAATCGTTGGGTCTTGCAAGGTAACCCATTTTTTCACTGTGCTACCTTGAGGAATATTTCCTGTTAGCACAACTGTATTTGAGCCATATTGTCTTTTTACAGTTAACGTATTTTTACCTGTTTTCGCTACTGTTTTTGCTTGATTCACAAATTTCATACCACTTGTGTTGGGCAGCACAGTAAAGCTTGGGGCTTTTTTAGCTGTATTTCCTGTTACTTGTACAATGACCGTCCCAGCATCATAATCTGCATTTGGTGACATTGTCAAAGCAGATATCCGCGCCGCATAATATTCCGTTTCATCTTGCTTGGCGATACCTGGTGTTAATACCTGGCCACTAAATGCACTATCATCACCATATAAATGCCCTTCTACCTTGCGAATACCGTGGCGTTTTAACACTGTCGCAAATATCAAAAAGTCCTGCTGCTGTAATGTAGGATCTCCCCCACCTTTGATATACACATCTCCATGCAATGTTCCATTTGTTATAATACCATCAATGTAAAGGTCTGTTGTGAACGTATAATCCTTTCCTAATACATGTAATGCTGCACTTCCTGTTAATAGCTTTAAAGTAGACGCGGGCTTCATGAGTGTGTGCCCATTATGTTCATATAAAATATTACCTGTTGTTAAGGAACGCAATGATACACTTGTATTGGCTTTACCTAAATTTTTTGTGACAGCTTGTTCTAACACGTGCGCTTTCGTTGTTAATGGCAAGCTGATGAGCAGGATGAAGACAAGGAAGATTTGTATTAGCTTTTTCATATCATGTAGCTCTCCTTGTATATTATATTTAAGGTTTTTATCTCTCGATGTTTTATAGGATGA
>NZ_PYWN01000012.1 GCF_003049505.1 Metasolibacillus meyeri | reverse complement strand
GTCACACAAGCGTTTTCACAGGATGTGAAGAACTTAGCTTGTGTTCCTTTATCAACAATCAGTGGGGGATAAGGAAAACCCCCACTGATTGAAATTTCACTTTATGTACGATGTATTTCACAAGCAAACAAGACGCTTAGATGATATACTAACGATGAGAAAGTTGGTGAAAAGGTGCGCTTAACCGTATATACAGATTATTCGTTACGTGTGCTTATTTATTTAGGTGTGCGTGGACAAGAACATTTAACAACAATCCAAGAAATTGCGGACGCTTATCAAATTTCTAAAAATCATTTAATGAAAGTCACATACGATCTTGGGCAGCACGGCTTTATCGAAACGATTCGTGGAAGAGGTGGCGGTATTCGCCTTGCGATGTCACCTGAAGAAATCAATATCGGTGCCGTTGTTCGAAAGACAGAGGAAGATTTTCATCTTGTCGAATGTTTTAATCCAGAAAGCAATTTATGTAAAATTTCAGCTGAATGCCAGCTAAAAACTGCTTTAAATGAAGCTTTAAAAGCATACTTAGCAGTTTTAGATCAATATCATATTTCAGATTTCATTCAATCAAAGGAATCGATGCTAAAATTGCTTGGCCTCAAATAACTATATGCGTAACAGCATGTAGTTTTTTTACTATATAAAGAAAGGGAATACGAGAAAATGCATAAAAAAACAGTTTTAATTACCGGTGCAACGAGTGGACTAGGCCTGCAAATGACCAAGCTTTGCTTAGCGAAAGGCTATGAAGTATATGCAACAGGTCGCAATGAAGTTTCATTAACGACATTAAAAAACTTAGGGGCTAATGCGATACGAGCAGATTTATGCCATGTATCGCAAATCGATGAATTAATACAGCAATTACCAGTGTTAGACGTTGCCATCATCAATGCAGGTATTGGTATTTTTGAAAGCGTGTATGCATTAGCAGATGAAGAAATTGACACGATGATTGATGTCAATGTGAAGGCCCCGATTTTCCTTGCGAAAAGGCTTGCTTTAAAAATGCAAGATGGGCATTTTATCTTTATTAGCTCACAGGCAGGGAAAGTGGCAACGAAAAAGGCCAGTGTTTATGCAGCGACAAAGCATGCAATCACAGGCTTCATTGATGGCTTTCGTCACGAGGTAGCTCCTTACAATATAAAAGTAACGGGCATTTTCCCAGGACCAATTGATACACCATTTTTGCAAAAAGCAGATGCTGCTGGTACATATCGACATGCCATTGCTCATTTTTTATTGACGCCTGAGCAAGTAGCAAATGCCGTGGTCAAAACGATTGAGCGTCCTGTACGCTCTGTCAATTTGCCGCGTGTAATGGGTTTCACAAGCAAGCTCTATGCATTAGCACCAGTTCTTGTTGAAAAGTTTGGTGGTCGTTTTTTTAATAAAAAATAACATTTATAAAAATACGCTTGTTTTTATATTTATAACATGGTAACATGCATGTATAAACTATTAATTAAATGTATAAAAATACGAATTGATTATCGGAGGCATGTTAGATTATGGCAAATAAAAAGGTAGTATTAGCATATTCAGGTGGACTTGATACGTCAGTAGCGATTCCTTGGTTAAAGGAGCAAGGCTGGGATGTTATTGCAGTTTGTCTTGATGTAGGCGAAGGCAAAGACTTAGAGTTTATTAAAAACAAAGCGTTGCAAGTTGGTGCAGTTGAATCTTATATGGTGGATGCCAAGGATGAATTCGCAGAGGAATATGCCTTAATTTCTTTACAAGCACATACATGGTATGAGCAAAAATATCCTTTAGTATCGGCGTTATCACGTCCATTAATTTCGAAAAAGCTAGTAGAAATTGCGAACCAAACAAATGCAGATGCGGTAGCACATGGCTGTACAGGTAAAGGAAATGACCAAGTGCGTTTCGAAGTGTCAATTAAAGCATTGAACCCTGATTTAGAAGTGCTTGCACCTGTGCGTGAGTGGGGCTGGAGTCGTGATGAGGAAATCGAATATGCGATGAAGCATAATGTGCCAATTCCTGCAACACTTGATTCGCCATTCTCCATCGATCAAAATTTATGGGGGCGCGCAAACGAAGCGGGTGTGATGGAAGATCCATGGGTCGCACCACCAGAAGAAGCATATGGCTTAACGAAGGCAATTGAAAACACACCAGATACTGCGGAAGTAGTAGAAATCGAATTCGTTGCTGGTAAGCCAGTTGCATTAAATGGTGAAGAAATGAAGCTAGCTGATTTAATTCAAAAATTAAATGCAATTGCTGGTGAGCATGGCGTTGGGCGTATCGACCATGTAGAAAACCGCTTAGTCGGCATCAAATCGCGTGAAGTGTATGAAATCCCAGGCGCAAAAGTGCTATTGACAGCGCATAAAGAGCTAGAGGACTTAACACTCGTAAAAGAAATGGCACATTTTAAGCCTGTCATTGAGAAAAAATTATCAGAAATTATTTATGAAGGCTTATGGTTCTCACCACTGCGTCCAGCATTAGAGGCATTTTTACAAGAAACACAACAATATGTCAACGGTACGGTGCGTGTGAAATTATTCAAAGGGCATGCGATTGTCGAAGGACGTAAATCACCGAACTCTTTATACAATGAAAAGCTTGCAACATACTCAAAAGAGGATATGTTCAACCATAACTCAGCAGTTGGCTTTATTGAACTATGGGGCTTACCTACTGTCGTAGCAGCAGGTGTAAATAAAAAATAAAGTAAATGGGAGCAAGGGGCGTTGCGCTTCTTGCTTCTACTATTAATCGAGGTGCAAAATTTATGACGAAATTATGGGGCGGACGTTTTCAAAAATCTGCGGAAGCATGGGTCGACGAGTTCGGCGCATCAATCGGCTTTGACCAGCAATTAGTAATGGAAGATATAGAAGGCAGCAAGGCGCATGTCACAATGCTCGGTATACAAGGTATTTTACCACAAGCAGATGTTGCGCTGATTTTAGATGGCTTACAGCAGTTACAAGTAAAAGCAGAGGCGGGCGAGCTAGCATTTTCAGTAGCGAATGAGGATATCCATTTAAACTTAGAAAAAATGCTCATCGATTTAATCGGTCCTGTTGGGGGCAAGTTACATACAGGTCGCTCACGTAACGACCAAGTCGCAACAGATATGCATTTATTTTTGAAAAAACGCGTAGGTGAAGTAATTGGCTTAATTGAAAACTTCCAAAAAACCTTGCTAAAACAAGCGGAACAGCACGTAGAAACGATTGCGCCAGGTTATACACATTTACAACGTGCCCAGCCGATTTCCTTTGCCCATCATTTAATGGCCTATTTTTGGATGCTAGAGCGTGACAAACAACGCTACACGGAATCATTAAAGCGCATTGATATTTCTCCACTTGGCGCAGGAGCAATGGCTGGTACAACATTCCCAATCGATCGCTTAAAATCAGCGGAACTACTAGGCTTTGGGGATGTTTATGCCAATTCAATGGATGCGGTAAGCGATCGTGATTTCATTGTGGAGTTTTTGGCGAATTCCTCATTGTTGATGGCGCATTTATCACGCTTTGCTGAGGAAATTATTATATGGTCAACGGATGAATTCAAATTTATTGAGCTAGATGATGCCTTTTCAACAGGCTCATCGATTATGCCTCAAAAGAAAAATCCCGATATGGCAGAGCTCATTCGTGGAAAATCAGGTCGCGTCTATGGTAATTTAATGGGGCTATTGACGGTGTTAAAAGGCACGCCATTAACATACAACAAGGACATGCAAGAGGACAAAGAAGGCATGTTTGACACGGTACACACAGTTCTAGGTGCATTGAAAATCTTCGAAGGTATGGTCGCAACGATGACTGTCAATACAGAGCGCCTTCATAGCGCGGTGCACAGCGACTTTTCCAACGCAACGGAACTAGCGGACTATTTAGCTGCAAAAGGTATGCCATTCCGCGAAGCACATGAAGTGACAGGCAAACTCGTCTTCACATGCATTCAACGTGGTATTTATTTGCTGGACTTACCACTAACTGATATGCAACAAGAGAGCACATTAATCGAAGCGGATATTTACGACGTGCTCGCACCCGAAGCCGCAGTGCGCCGCCGCAATTCTTTAGGTGGCACAGGCTTCGAACAAGTACGTGTACAACTTGAAAAAGCACAAGCAGCGTTAGCATAAGATGAAAGAAAGGGACTCGTCAAACGCGAGCCCCTTTTCCTCGTTATTCTTACGGGCGAATATGAGCATCTTGCGGGCGAATTTTCATGTTTCACGGGCGAATAGAGGGGGCTTGCGGGCGAATTCACCTATCTTACGGGCGAATCATGACTTTCCTCATATCCTATCATAAAAATTTGCTCTGGAATTTCGTAGTAGGTGTATTTCCCACGTTTTACAATAGGTAAAAATCTCAATAATCGCTTCGCTACATAGCGTGAAGGTAAATCACACAATCGACAAAATTGTTGATTTGTTATTTTCGTATCAACAAGTAAGCGAAAATCATGCAAGGCTTGCAAACAGGCATACCTGTCTTGAAAGCGACAATGGGGACAAAGAAATTTGCCCTGTGCAAAGTGCATTTTCGCTGTACATCTCACGCAAAACACACCATATTTGAGTTGTTCTATTGAAAAAGAAAAAGGTTTTTTGTGAGGGGCATGTAAAGACATTAAATCGTGGTAAACCTCGTCTAAACAAAGCACAGGTTCTGTATACATTAGTAAACTTTTTTCAATAAAGCTAGGTATATAATCTGCATGAAAAATAGGGAAGTCGAGCGGCTTGCTCGTAATGATGGCGCGTCGGTTGGCGATGACAACCGCGCCACGAATTGGAATAGTGGGGAATAAAGAAGAAAGCACACGTAAATGGCGGTTAAGTTGCTCGATGGGATTTGGAAAACGCTCTATCACATCAGCGCGTGTTCGAAGCAATTGCGACGCCTCCGCGTCAAAATGCAAGGAACCTGCCATATTTTTGACTTCAAAACAGACAATCAATGAAGGGAAAATAACGACAAAATCTATCTCATGCCGTTGTTGTTGCGCACTAAAAAATGATAAATTGCGAATAATTCGATGTGGCACAGTCAGCTCCTGTAAAAAGAATTGCACCTCATTTTCACCCGAAATGCCAGCATCCACCATAGCTAACTGCTCTTTAAAATACGAATAGTTTGGATGCAACTCATCCACTCTTCTGACAATTGCTTCAAGCTGTTGAAGCCTCACATAACATCACCTCCATTTACAGTATATCTATTTTTTCTTTGAATCCGCAATATTTTTCCTATTTTGTAGTGAACACAAAAAAGCATATCCATTCAGAGGAGTTATCTAGACAAAACGATGTCTTAGATAACTCTCCATTTCTAAGAAACCTCTTAATCTAACACATGTAAATCCAACGTAAATTGTAAGTCTGACTGAAGGTGCTGCTCCATTAATTGGCTTGCACGCTCGCCATCTCGTGCAGCGATAGCATGATAAATATCCTCATGTTCATCAATGAGCATCGGGCGTTTATTAAAAACAACTGCTTTGCTAAATAAATAAATGACCGCTTTCATTTTATCTAAGTTGGCAATCATTAACGGGTTGCGCGATTGTTTGACGAGCATATCGTGAAATTCTTTATTTGCCGCGACTACTTCCGCTTCCTTTGAGTTGCGAGCGCGTACAATGGTCTCCTTTAGTTGGATTAATTCCTCCTCTGTCATATATTTTGCCGCCTTTTTTACGGCAAAGCATTCAATTAAAATACGCATTTCGAATAAATGGATTAAATCTGTACGGCTTGGCTTAAACACTCTTTTTTTCTGGATTAAGCCCTCTTGTTCTAAGCGCCGAATTGCCTCACGAATGGGGGTACGGCTCACCCCGATTTCCTCAGCTAAGCGCTCTTCAACTAGCTTTGTACCTCCAGCTAACGTGCCATTTAATATTTGGTCACGAATTTTCTCATACGCTAATAGTTGGGCATTCATATGACCTTGCTGCATAGTACCCCTCCTTGTCATATGTATTGTCCTTTTAATTATACAATGAAACACGAGAAAAAAGTGGATGAGAAGAAAGTATTGAAATTATATGTATTCATTTAAATAAAAAATGTATACAAAATATTTTATATAGTATATAATTCTGTTTAATCAGTAAAATGAAAACGATTCCATATGGAGGGATAATTTATGCGAGTAGGCTTTGTTGGTTTAGGAATTATGGGAAATCCAATGGCGAAAAACTTAGTGAATGGAAAGATAGAGCTGTATGTCAATGATGTCAATACAGCGGCAGTTGAGGAGTTAGTAGCAGCAGGCGCACAGCAAGTGACAGCTACCTCTGAGCTAGGCAATATATGTGATGTCATTATTTTAATGCTACCAAATGCAGCGATTGTCAAAAATGTGTTGTTTGGTGAAAATGGTTTATCTACAACATTGAAGAAAGGGACAGCGATTGTTGATATGAGTTCATTATCTCCTGTCGATACAGCAGAAATTTACGAGAAATTGGCTCAGCTACATGTACATTACTTGGACGCACCTGTTAGTGGCGGTCAACCGAAAGCGATAGACGGCACATTATCTGTCATGATTGGTGGCGATGAGCAAGTATTTCACCAAGTGGAGCCCGTGTTAGCGCATATGGCAAGTGACCTCGTTTATGTAGGGGAGTCGGGTAGCGGCTCGACAACGAAATTAGCAAATCAAATTTTAGTCAATGTCACAATCGCAGCACTTAGTGAAGCAGCTGTACTCGCTTCAAAAGCAGGTGTTGATTTGAATAAATTACATGCTGCTATACGCAACGGCTTAGCAGGTAGCGCGGTATTAGATGCGAAGCTGCCCTTAATGATTGACCGTAATTTTGTCGCAGGGGGACGCATTGATATTAATTTGAAGGATTTAATGAATGTGGAGCAAACCGGCCGTGAGCTAGGTGTACCACTGCCGTTAACATCAAGCGTCATCGGCATGTTCCAAGCATTGAAAGCAGACGGAAAAGTAGCGGACGATCATGGTGGTTTAGTGCAATATTACGAAAAGCTAGCAAACTATGAAATGCCAAAAGGAGGTAAATAGTCGTGACAACGATTGAACAATATATTGCAGCACTTCCTCCATACGGAGAACAGCTGCAAGCATTGTGGACGGAGGCACAAAGTCATTTTCAAACAAAAATTATCGTGCTAGATGATGACCCAACAGGTGTGCAAACGGTACATAGTGTGCCTGTTTTTACAAATTGGACAGAGCAAACCATCCATGCCTTATTTGAAGAGCCACGTCAACTGACATTTATTTTGACTAATTCTCGCTCTTTTTCAAAGCAGCAAACAACGGAAGTCCATGCTGAAATTGCGGCAACGATTGCCAAGGTGGCGCAAGACCGTAATGAGCGCTTTTTGCTCATTAGCCGCTCAGATTCAACATTGCGTGGACATTATCCACTGGAAACAGATACATTACGTACCGTATTAGAGCAGCAGCTAGACATCCAGTATGATGGTGAAATTATGATGCCCTTTTTTAAAGAGGGTGGGCGCGAGACGATTCAAGATATTCACTATGTGAAGCAAAACGGACAATATGTGCCCGCAGCACAAACAGAATTTGCCAAAGATCGTATGTTTAGCTTTACGCAAAGCGATTTAAAGGCCTATATCGAAGAAAAAACAGCAGGCGCTTATAAGGCGAGCGATGTTATTTCCATTTCATTAGCGCATCTACGTGCACTGGATATTGATTTTATTGAACAGCAACTAATGCCAGTACAACATTTTAATAAAGTCATTGTCAACGCGCATACAGAAGATGATGTTAAAGTATTCGTCATTGCACTTATTCGTGTACTTCAGCAAGGCAAGCAGTTTTTATTTAGAACAGCTGCTAGCTTTACGAAAGTAATTGGCAATGTTTCGAACCGTCCATTGCTGACGAAGGAAGCATTGATTACAGAGGCATCATCACATGGTGGCATTATTGTTGTTGGCTCACATGTTCAAAAAACGACAGAGCAGCTAGCCTATTTAAAGGAGCTATCCGCAGTTCACTTTATCGAGTTTAATTGTTTACTTGTGACACAGACGGAGCGTTTTGAGGAAGAAATTCGTCGTGTGCAACAAGAAATCAATGCAACGATTGCGACAGGACAATCGGTTTGTGTGTATACAACACGTGAAGTATTGCAACTAGAGGGGCAGCATTACGAGCAGGAGCTTGCTCTATCGGTGAAAATGGCCAATGCGGTGACGAGTTTTGTGAAAAACTGTCATCCAAAGCCGAAATTTGTTATTGCAAAAGGAGGCATTACATCAAGTGATGTTGGCACAATCGGCTTAGCGGTACAAAAGGCGGAAGTAATGGGGCAAGTAGCACCAGGTATTCCTGTGTGGAAAACAGATTTAGGTAGTACATTTCCAAGCATTCCATACATTATCTTCCCAGGTAATGTAGGTGAAAAGGACACGTTAAAACAAATTGTACAAGCATTAATTTAAAGGGGGATATGGTATGGTAACAGGTAATATGTTGTTTGTGATTTTTCTTTTAGCGCTCGTTTTATTATTTATTTTAATTTTAAAATTAAATGTCGAACCATTTATTTCATTAATTGCTGTATCTGTTGTGGCTGCCGTTTTAATTGGCTTCCCATTGCATGAAATACCAGCATTGATTACAACAGGTTTTGGGAATACATTAGCTGGTGTCGGTATTTTAATTGGTTTAGGTGTTATTTTCGGTTCCTTATTAGGAGCTTCAGGTGCAATTGAAAAAATTGCAGGTGCCATTTTAGGAGTATTTGGCGTCAAAAAATCGCCTACGGGTTTAACATTATCAGGTATTTTAGTATCTATTCCTGTATTTTTTGATGCAGCATTCGTTATTTTAAGCGGCTTATTAAAAAGCTTATCAAGACGCACAGGAATTTCCATCATTACATTTGTGACAGCACTTGGTATTGGTTTGATTATTTCACATAGCATGATTCCACCAACACCAGGGCCGCTCGTTGTTGCTGAAAACACAGGTGCAGATTTAGGGCTATTCATTATTTATGCGATTATTTGTGCAATTCCAGGTGCATTAATCGGTGGTGCTTTATATGGTAAATTTATTGGTAATAAAATTCAACGCTTTGTCGATGAGAAAGAGGAAGAACAGCAGGAACAAGAGCAAGTTTTACCAGCAGGGAAAAAGGAGATTTCAACAGGCTTATCTTTTGCTATGTTGGCACTGCCTATTGTGTTAATTTTAGTGAATACGGTTTCAAGTATCTTCTTAGAAGAGGGTACATTGCGCACAGTATTAGCCTTTATTGGGGATAAAAATATCGCTTTATTTATTTCGGTTGTCACAGCATTAATTGTGCTGCGTCCCTATATTCGTGTATCTTATACAAAATTGTATGATGAAGCATTAAATTCTGCGGGGATGATTTTATTGGTAACGGGGGCAGGCGGTTCATTTGGAAATGTGATTAATAAATCAGGTATCGGTGATTATTTAATTGATACGATGACAGACTTAAGCATTCCAGTCTTGATTCTAGCCTTTTTATTCGCTCAATTATTGCGCGCATCACTCGGTTCAGCAACGGTTGCTCTTGTGACAACATCGTCAATTATGGGACCAATGGTTTACGAACTAGGAACATCACCTGTTTTACTTGGCCTAGCGATTTGTGCAGGTGCAGTCGGCTTGTCCTTACCGAATGACTCAGGTTTCTGGGTAGTGAGCCGTTTCGGTAAACTAACAATTCCTGAAACAATTAAAGCGTGGTCAATCGGTGGCTTTATCGCTGGTGTGACAGCGCTTGGCATGGTCTATATACTGAGCCTGTTCTCTGGTTTGTTACCAGGGCTATAAATTAACTAGAGTTGTTCAGAAAATCTGGATGACTCTAGTTTTTTGAATGTATTATTCGAACAATTTTTTAGTTGAAAATAGGCTTTGGTACGCTAAATTCTCACTTGCTAGAATATTTTCACATTAACAATTTAAACCACAAGCTGCTTTAACGGGAGCAGAAGCAGCAAGCGTTTTACAGTCATTATTTTAATGGATGACAAGTAGTGGGGCATGAACGTAACAGTTTGTCCATAAAACAAAGCTATTTTGCATGCTATAAAAGGGTTTGAAATCAAGGTTTGCACTCTGATTTCAAACGCTTGATTTTGATTTTATATTCCAGTGAAACTTTATGTTAAAATATATCGATTATAGTATGATAAAATGGAAGGTATACATTGAATTTCTTTTGTCATACGTGTAAAGTAATCTAAATTGTTTAATTGTAAAATAAACAAGCTACATCATAGCATTTTTAATAAAAGTGCGAATGTGAAGCAAACATGATTTTCCTAAGGGATTCGCACCAATAATGCAAGTGATTTCCCATTAAAATGGAGAATTTTTTAGGTGAATATAACCATAGAGCCTTACTTTTTAATGAAAATCAATGATAAATATTATTTTTATGTTGTTTTTCACAGTCTCTCTTTGTATGAAGAGAGTGGATTGAAATTAAGAAAAAAGAAAAGGAACGCAAACGTAAGTGGTGTCTCTCTTTGTATGAAGAGAGTGGATTGAAATCCTTACATCCATACGCTCCATTTCAGCAGCCGAACGTCTCTCTTTGTATGAAGAGAGTGGATTGAAATAATTTATCCGAAACTGTAGCGACACGAACACCTATGTCTCTCTTTGTATGAAGAGAGTGGATTGAAATATGAAAATATGTTGTTGCGTGAAACACTTAAACAAGTCTCTCTTTGTATGAAGAGAGTGGATTGAAATCGTCTATTAGTGTTAATGTATTTTTTATCACACGTCTCTCTTTGTATGAAGAGAGTGGATTGAAATCTTGAAAGGCTTAGTCGGCACTTGCCAAACACTACGTCTCTCTTTGTATGAAGAGAGTGGATTGAAATCATTTGTGTATAGCTGTTTTGCATGATAGTTAACGTCTCTCTTTGTATGAAGAGAGTGGATTGAAATCCAGCTGCTAACAGTATGCAAGATTTTGGTGGGCGTCTCTCTTTGTATGAAGAGAGTGGATTGAAATTGTAACCGTCATACTCTTTCCGTGGCGAGGCGGCGTCTCTCTTTGTATGAAGAGAGTGGATTGAAATAACGCTATTAGGGTATGCATGTGTTTTCTCTGACCGTTTCTCTCCATATAGAAAAACAAAAATCAATCAAGCTGATCAAATTCTATACCCTATCAATTATTACACCCTACAGTAACTAAGTGCTGTAGGTTTTTTTGTATTTTCTCGAAGTTTTTTATACTTTTATGTAACTTTTTAGGGAGGTGTACGTCTAAGCTAAAAAGGGGGGCTGATTATGAAGAGGCTGATGTTTACCGTTGTTTGTAGCTGTATGCTTGCAGGATGTGTAACGCAGCAGGTGGCAATTCCGAATAATACATACGATTTTTTTGCAGAGGATATTGTTTCGAAGACTCGAAAAGGAATTGATAATGTTGAGCGCTTTTATGCATTTTTTAATAATGTCGAAAATGGCAAGCGCGATCAAGTAAGAATTGTTGAGCAGACGATTGAGGGTAAACCTATTTATGTGGATGTTCGGTATAGCAATAGCAAAATTGATTTGAAAATGGATCGCTCAAACGATACATATAGCGATAAAAAAATTGTCACAACGACTTGTAATCAGTTGAACGCAATTGAGGTCGAGCGCCGGACGGATTATTATGTAAGTGATTGCTCGGATAAGGAGCAGCATATTATTTTTTCGGATTATTAAGAGAAGGATGTTGGGAGAAGCCCAACGTCCTCATTTTTTTAACGCTTCGATAAATACAGGGGCGTCATCTACTTTAATGGCGATTTTATCATAATATTTTTCGATGCCAAATGGTAAAATGACAGCAATAGGACTCTTACAATGTAGGATGACACTTGGTTTTACAGCTTCAAAGTCTTTCGCGATAAATTGCGCGATATCCTTTGGTAGCTTTTCCTCAAATTGACGAGCATCCGTCACAATTTCCGATATTTGCGTAAGTGGAATTTTTGCGCGTTTCATTAGACCGAGCGATAAATAAAGTGTACCATTGCGAATTTGTGTTGGGTTTAAGCGTACCGCCTGTAAATCTGCAAGGAAAAATAACACCGAATAGACATTGAGTACGAATAAAATAATCGACGCGATTGGATATTTGCTATGTAGCCACCAATGGATGCCTAATGTTTCAATAATGATGGCATGAATCATCATCAATTGAAAGGCGATATAGCTTGTTTTTTTATGCAGCGTATAACCAGTAGGCACTTTTTTGCGCCAGCTAAATAATGCGTAGTAAAACATCAGCAACTCTGAGCATAGCACGTGAATTAGTGGGTGTCGCTTGACATGCAAATCAATAGCCTGTGGAAATGAAAATAACAATGGTGCATTATTTGAACGTGTTGATTTTAGTATCTTTGGTAAGTAAATAATAAATGAGCTAATCAAGAGTAGCTCAAAGGTAATGATGATAACCTCTGTGGCAATGCCAAACCATGTGAAGCTTGCATAAGGAGCAAGTATCGTTTGGGGGATAATGAAGCGGGCTAGCACACAGCCTGCTGCCATTAAAGCAATAAATAATTTCACGCTATATTTCTTTTTGGCCAAAATAAAAACGAGCGGTGCGACGATAATTAAATCAATTAATGAGCCTAATACAACTCCATTTGGTTCAATCATTACAATTGAATGCCCGAAAGATGTGCTATAAAGTATAAGATTACTGAAGACGATTAATGCAAAAAATAGCCATAGCCAGTTTTTTCTCGCTTGTAAAAGTGTCATGTTAAACAGCCCTTTCATCGTTGTTATTTCTATTATACTTGAATTTGAATCGCTAAGTTTGTCAGAAATATTACATATTCAACTTTCTTTATGCTATAGTTTGGAAAAAATAGATTATGTTATAATGTGAAATAATGGATTTTTTCTAATATTATTAAATATCGAGAATGAAAAAGTAGTCGTTGTTGGTGGAGGGAAAGTAGCATCACAAAAGGTGCGAGCACTTTTACCAACGCAAGCACACATCTGTATGATTAGTCCAATACTTACAGCTGAGCTTGTGACATATGTTGAGGAAAAATGTGTTATATGGCAGGAGAAAAATAACAGACGCTTGCGCAAAGCGTTATGCTTTAAAGGAAGAAATATTTGAATGGGTAATAGCAGGAGATATCGCTCGTTGTGAAGCCTTTTTACAAAGCTTATTAAATAATGAATAAAAAGCTGATTTATGCATCAGCTTTTTATTTCACATTCATGGAGGTCCTTTGTATACAAAAGTGTCTTGATTTAGCTAAGGCATGAGAAACACAACCATCTATAAAAGCTCGGTATGTTCAGCTAATCTGATTGAAGCTGCACTCAATCCTGTGCTTGCTTAGCAAAATAATGATTGTACGAAAGAATAACGGTTACAAATAAAAGTATATAAGCTGTTGGTAGCGTAATCGTTGCTCGAAGTAGATCCGCATTGGTCATTTTCTTTTTTAACTCAAGCAGTTCCACCCATGTCATGAAGCATGGTGTGAAAATTAGTGCCACAAATAGCGTCAAAAAAGCCATTTGTGCAAAATTTCCTGAAAATTGGATAAGTAATAACCCTGCAAGGTGTAAAAAAATGACGATACTAGCCATCATCAGAAATTTTTCAGGATATTGTTTAAATGAAATCCAAAAGCCGCCAAAGAAAAGGGCAGCGGTGAATAGTGCAAAGGCAAAAGGTTTCATCATCCATCACTCCTTAATATGGAATTACAACGCCGACGCGCACAGTGCGCACGCTATTTTGCTGTAAATAAGGCAAAAGTTCCTCTTGCTTTCCCGTTAACACGACACCTGCAACGAGCCAATCTTTAGGCGCTTGCTCACCGATGATGTGACGCATAATATCTACCTGAGGGCCTTCTCTATATGCTAACTGTTCCTTATAAAATTCAGCTGATTCAATCGGTGTATGGTTCCAAACAGAAAAGCCATATGCGCGACTATCTGATACCTCGCTCGTATCTTTTGGGAATAGTGTGCTTAATTCAGGCGAGGCTTCCTCTTCCGCTTTTTTTACTTCCTCTATTTCAGCATAAATTCCATCATCAAGTAACCAAGCCCATTGTGTTGTCGGAAATTGCGTCTGCACAGTGCTTAAAGGTAAAAGTTCCTTAAAGGAAATAGCTACTTCGATATTATAAAAGTCTGGTAATCCTACGATATAGTCAAAATCATTTTTATTGGTTGGCTCCGATGGTACGTGAAATGTAAGTGCACGTTGATTATTCGTATAGAGCGAAGAATCATTGATGGACATGGCACCACCTGTTTGTAGCACTGTTTGCGCGCCTAAAATCGTATAAAAATAATCAAATGTGCCCCAATCAATTAAATGTGGACCAACCCGCTTATAAAGCTTGGAAGATGTTTTTGTTGCGACAAGGAAGTTATCAAAGCTTGTCGCATTAGATTCAATATTAGCTCCTGTAAAATAGAGTTCTGTATAAAGCCCATCTAACTGTGTTTCAATTCGCTTATTCATAAAGTAAATGCCTACAGCAAGCACAGCCCATAATAAGGCAAACACCATTACTGTGACAATGATTGAAATTAAGATTGTCTTTTTCAAAGATTTGCGTTTTGCCGTTTTCACTAGGCTTGAAAAATCATCATTGCGTTCAAAAATCGATTTTTCTTCCATTATAAACCTCCTGTAATCGTTGTTTTAATTTGTTTTTTGCTCGCGCTAGCTGTGTTTTCACGGTTTTATCTGTTGTGCCAAACAATGTTGCGATATCCTTTAGCGACAGGTCAGCACTATATTTTAATAAAATGAGCTGTGCCTCTTTGTCTGAAAGGGTGGAAAGTTGCGCGGCAATTTCCCACTGTAACTCTTGTTGCAACACGATGGTTTCAGGTGTTCCAACTTCCAACAAATCTTCTAATCTGAATGAAATCACATATTTTTGCTGTGCTTGTGATTTTTTAATCAAATCATAATATTTATGAATCGCTACTTTATACAGCCAAGCGCTTGCTTCATTTGGAGAGATACCGTTGATATATTGAATAAATTGAATTGCTGTTTCTTGCACGATATCCTCTGCATCCTCTTTTTTAGCGCCCATTGTTAATAGTGTTTTATAAATTGCGAGCAACTTTTCCTGTAATTGTTTATCATGATTCAGCGGAATACGACCTCCTCTCTAGATGATAAGATGAACGCTCGCATTACCTTCTATCCAGCAAGTATCCAAACATTTGCTGAATCCTAATAAAGCCTCCGGCGGATGTCACAGGAGGTGACGCTTTTAGGTTAACTTCCACTTCGAGCTCGAAAAAATCTGGACGAGAGTTAGCCAAGGTGTAATTGATTATATAATTCATCCATATCGCCCCTCCTGCTTATATAACGATTGAGATAGGAAAAAGTAAACAAAATAAAAAACAACTATCTAAAAAATAGATAGCTGCTTTTAATCCTTTACTTGAAAGGGTGACTCAGTACGTATTTAATCATAACAAATAGCACAACAAAAAGCAAACATTTGTTCTTTGTAATTATCATAAAAAATATTTTGAACGATTCTCTATATTCATCAGTCTAATACATAAGGAGGTGCTAGAGATGGGGGAAGACAGTTTGCTCCGAATACTTGAAATGCAGGAAGAGCGCTTTTATAAAATTGCTTATGCCTATTTACGTAATGAGCAGGATGCACTCGATGCGTATCAAGAGCTTGTTTATCGTGCATTAAAGCATGGACATAAAGTACGTGAGCCCGCATTTATGACAACATGGCTTGTGCGCGTATTAATTAATATTTGTTTAGATATGAAGAAGCAGCAGCAAACGACTATAACATTAGATGCGGTACAAGAGCCAGCGACATATGATATGTCAACAGTCGAGTTGAGCGAATTACTTGCACAGCTTTCACCAGCAGAGCAGGAATTGATTTATTTAAAATATGTAGAGGATTTGAAAAATCAGGATATTGCAGTGCGACAAAATATCCCAGAAGGCACCGTGAAATCGAGAATACATACGACGCTGAGAAAATTGCGCAGCTTTTGGAAGGAGGAGAGAGGATGAAAAAGGAGAACCAACTATTGAAACAGCTTGAACAAATTGAAGTGCCTAAGCCTGCGTTGCAGCAAGCGCGGTTCCTTGCGGTGAAAAGGCGACAAAAAGAAAAGCGCCGACGTAAATATACAATACAGTTTGGACTTGTAGTAGCCTTATTTTTTATTAGCTTCACAACAAGCATTCGCCTTTCCCCACAAATGGCTGAAGCTGCGGCAAAGATTCCACTGCTTGCCCCTTTTGTCGAAATGATTACGTATGATAAAGGGCTGGAAGATATTTTAGCAAATGATTACGTGGAAGATATCGTGGTGGAAATGGAGAGCAATGGTAAGAAATTCATTATCACAAGCGTTGTGGCTGATGAAAGTGGCTTATTGCTTGCATATCGATTTGAAAATGATGAACCGATGAAGCGTCAAGTTGATTTTACGGAAGTGAAGTTGATGCAAGATGGAGAATCGTTACCTACTGGTGTGACGATGTATTTTAATAATGTAGAAAATGAAACTATATTCGAAAATAGAATGGATTTTATTTTCGATGAAAAATTAAAGCTAAATGGTAATGATTTTGAATTAGTTGTACAATTAAATGATAAGTCAAAAACCATTTTTACGTTACCATTTACATTATCGAAGCAAGTGGCACATAGCAAAAAGTATGTTTTAAATGAACAATTGTTAATCGATGGTCAGGAGATTTACGTCAATAGCTTGCAAATTTCGCCATTACGTGCGGAAGTGAACTTCACAATACCTGAAACAAATACAAAGCGCATTTTAGATTTTGACTTGCGTTTAGTTGATGAAATGGGTGAGGAATGGGGCACGATTAAAAATGGGGTATCCGGCTATGTATCAATTCGAAGCGGGGCTTACACAAGCTTTATGCAAAGCAATTATTTCCGCGAGCCAAAGTCTTTAACATTAATTGTTGAAAATGTGACAGCGCTCGAAAAAGGCAGAGACTACATTGAGGTTGATTTTAGCAAAAAGCAAGTTTTACATGTGCCAGAGGAATTAGATTTAACGTTGGAAATTCCATCAGAAACTTCAATTTATGCAATTTATCCATTAGCAACAGCGGCACATGATAAGTCGCTTGTATCTGCTTTAATCGATGCACATGGACAGGAATGGTCCTCAATACAAAGTACATCCAAGGTGGATGAAAGTAAGGAAAGTGAAAGCACCTACTTATTTGAAAAAGGCTTTGCCAACCCTGTCAAGATGTATATTGAGCATTATCCGCTATTTTTAAATGGTAGCGCAGAAGTTGAGTTACCGATTCGTTAAAGGAGGTTATATTATGCGAACGATTTTTTCTGGATTATTTGCCTATATAGCTGGGTTTGCCTGCTACACACTGATGTTAAAAATTGTGTGGGCACAGTCGCTAGGAGGGGATGGAGTAGCCGTAATGTTATGGGGGGCAATCGCTTTTTTCTTCATTGCTGTACCAATTTATTTACTGGTGATTCGCGTGGCTAGGAAGTGTTCAAACAAGTATCATTATATTTATTATCCATTAAGCTGTATGCTCGTCTTTGTTGTGCCAACTGCTTTTATTGCGATGGCTTTAGGTGGCACGTTTGATATTTTTGGTCCTGAGGAGATGCTGTTTTATTCATTTTTCTTAGCGGCAGGCTTGGTATTTGGATTGATACAAAGCTTTAATGGGCGGAGGGCGGCATTAGGGAAAAATTAAACTGCATTTTCGTAAGCATGCTGCAATAGAGAAAACCGAACGATTATGAAACATGTGACAGTCGTTTCTTCAATCGTTCGGTTTTTAGTGACTGTTACATGACAGACACTTCTTCCTTTTAGTCTTCAGGTGTGAATGTACGGCTTGCTAATTCAGCATCTAACATGAAGATGGCATTGGAATCGTCTTCAATGCGGCGTAGCTTTGCGATAAGTGTATCGAATGTAGATTCTTCTTCTACTTGCTCATCGATAAACCATTTTAAAAATGCTGTTGTTGCGTGCTCACGCTCATCTAAAGCGATATCCATTAAATTATAAATACGGCGTGTTACTTCTTTTTCATGTCCTAACGCCTTTTCGAATGCATCGCGTACTGACGAAAAATCATTGTGTGGGTGTTCGAAACCGTCGATTGTTGCACGGTAGCCCATGTCGCTTAAAAATGTATAAAATTTCATCGCGTGATAGCGTTCTTCCTCAGCCTGTACTAAAAAGAAGTTCGCAAAGCCATCATATGCTTCGTCCGTGCAGTAAGCAGCCATTGCTAAGTAGGCATGTGCAGAGAAAAATTCATAGTTCATTTGATCATTTAAGGCTTTGTGTAGTTTTTCAGATAACATCGTTATTTCCTCCTTCAACAATTTTATTGATAATAATTATCAATAAGGTTATTTTATCCTTTTTTTCGTGATGAAAGCAAGCTTTTTCTACAAATAGATGCGGTTGATTGCTAATTGAGCTACTATAATGATAATATCTTGTTTCAAGCTAGAAAGGACGAGATTTATGATTGAATCATTTCAACAATTTTTCACTGATTTACAAGATGTAACATGGCAAAGTATTGGTACAGCTATTGCTTTATTGCTTGCTGGTTTAGTCGTTCAACAATACATCATGAAACCGCTTATTAATTGGCTAGGGCGATTTTTGGAAAAGCGAGGCAAAGCATTTGAAGCAAGGATTTCGACGCAATTTAGTAGCGCTATTCGCTATGCTTTTTTAACATGCATTATTTTTATTAGCATATCTATTGTGTTAGATAAGTGGCTCATAACAAATCCAAAAACGGCTAATTTATTTTGGTCATTTATGCTGTTTTTTATTTTTAAAGGATTTGCAGATGTGATTACCTATTATATTGACCATCCGCAAAGCATTCATACACAGCAAAAGCAACAGCATGTTTTAATGCCGTTTTTCCTGCGTATTGGGAAGGTAACAATATATGTAGCAGCATTATTTGCGATTGCTTCATTATGGGATTTTAACATTAATGGCTTTTTAACGGGAATTGGGCTGACAGGTGTTGCCATTGCGTTTGGTATTCGCGATACGCTTGGCCATTTTTTTGGTGGCATGTCTGTCGCGCTCGATAAACCCTTTCAAATTGGAGATTGGGTAGCGACAGAGGATCAGAAAATTGAAGGCATTGTGGAGGATGTGAATTTGCGCAGTACGGTTATTCAAACAGGGGATAAAGGCCTCGTCTATATTCCGAATGCGTATTTAGCGAATCGTCCTCTTTATAATTTGTCGAAACGAGAGAAGCGAAAATGTGAATTTTATTTATATGTTGCTACATCAAATAGTGAAGCGATATTACGCGAAGTATGCGAGCATTTACAAGGGCAAATTTATTTACATAAAGAAACTGAAAAGGATATTATTCATGTTTATATAGATGAGCTACGTCCAACATCCTATCGCATTTTAGTGCGTTTTTTCGTAGCAACAAACGACGGGGGACAGATGCAAGCTGTGAAGCAAGATATGTTATTTGCGACAAAGCACATTTTTGAGCAAGCTGGAATTGTCTATGCGGCAGATGAAATTTGGGTGCAAATGTGAAACATAGAATAAAAAAGCTGTAGGGAACGTATCCCCACAGCTTTTGCTTATTTTACATCTTTAATCCATGTATCTACTTTATCGCGGTTTTTTTCAATCCAGTCATTTGCTGCATCTTTGGGCGATTGTCCGTTATGAATGGCAAGCATGACTTCTTCAATATCCTCTGAAGACCATTCGAATGCATCTAACACTGTATAGGCATCTGGTGCATCATCCTTTAAGCCTTGACGAGCAAATGTATTAATTGTTTCCTCACCACCGAAAGAGCCCTTTGGATCTTCTAAATATTTTAAATCATAAGAGGCGAATTTCCAGTGTGGAGACCAGCCTGTCACGATAATTTCTTCATTGTTTGAAAGTGCTTGATTAAGTGCAACTGTCATGGCACCTGAAGAGGAGGGCAGCAATGACCAGCTAGCTAGGTTAGGATAATCAGCAATGGCAGCTTCTGCGGCGCTCATAACGCCAGCACCAGCCTCAATACCCGTAATTGTAGAGCTTGCTTCTACCGTTAAATCATCGATAGAGCTAACTTCCATATAGCTTGGTACTACTAAGCCAATTTTTGCACCTTTTAAGTTTTCACCTAAGTGCTCCACATTATCCCCGTATTTTTCAAGCTGTGCACCATGTGTTGCTGGAAGCCAACCAGCTACCATCGCGTCCGCTTCACCTTTTGAAACAGATTCCCACATAATCGCATTGTCCAATGGTGTTAATGTCACATCATAGCCAACTTCCTCTAGCACTTGTCCAACGACATGTGTTGAGGCAACTTCTGTGTCCCATTCCACATAGGCTAAATTAATTTTTCCTAATTTCTCCCCATCGTTAGATGACGAGTCTCCTCCACAAGCAGCTAATGCTACCGCTGCACCAATCGCTGTTAATCCTAAAAACCATTTGTTTTTCTTCATGTTCAAACAACTCCTATTTCTTTTGATTTAAACTTTGTGTTAAACGGTCTACGATAATCGCAAAAATAACTAAGCTTAATCCTGCGACGAAGCCGTTTCCGACCTGTGCACGTTGCAAGGCGGATAGCACTTCCCGACCGAGACCTGGTGCACCAATCATTGAGGCGATGACAACCATTGACAAGGATAATAAGACCGTTTGGTTAATACCTGCCATAATCGTTGACTTCGCAAGTGGCAGCTCAACTTTAAATAATTTTTGCGTCCCCGTACTACCGAAAGAATCGGCTGCTTCAACAAGCTCTTTCGGTACTTGGCGAATTCCTAAGCTTGTAAAACGTACCGTAGGGGGAAGGGCGAAAATAACCGATGCAAACACCCCTGGTACAACGCCGATACCGAAAAAGGCAACAGCGGGAATTAAATAAACGAAGCCTGGCATTGTTTGCATAAAGTCTAAAATCGGCTTAATGATATTTTCGGCAACATTATTTTTCGACATTAAAATCCCGATTGGTACGCCAAAAACGATGGCGATAATACTTGAGAACAATACAAGAGTGAACGTATTCATGAATTGTTCCCATAGCCCTTGGTTGTAAATAAATAGTAAACCGATAATCGAGAAAATCGGTAGGCCGAATTTTTTTCGTGTTGCAAAAAAGGCAAGGATCGCAATGATTAAAATAAAGATAATTGGTGGAATAAATGTTAGTAATGAAGTAACACTTTCCATAACCGTTTTTCCGCTTTCTTGAATGACTTTAAATAAGCCAGAAAATGTATCTGTTAGCCAACTCATTGCACTTTCAACAACATCTGCTACTTGCAGTTTAGGAATGCTATTCATTCAGCTCACCTCCTTGTGATGATGAGGCAAGTGATTCGATAATGACACCGCGTATTAAAATACCGCGCAATTTACCTTCATCAACAACTGCAACAGGTGTTGGGCTATCTGAAATAATCGGTAAAACATCTTGAATTAATGTTGTCGAATCGACCGTTGGCATATCTGTTTTCACCAAGGATTGCACCGTTTTTAGTCCGCTTTTTGCTCCTTCTAGTGCATCGTTTGCCGTAATATAGCCTTTGAAATTGCGCAGTTTATCGACTGCAATCAAAACGCTGATTTCTTCCTCACGCATGCGCTTTAAAGCAACATTTGGTCCATCTACTTCGATATTGACCGTCATTGGACGTACCATGACGTTTTCAGCCGTTAACACTTTGGAGCGATCGACATCTTCCAAGAATGTGCGGATATAGTTGTTGGCTGGGTTCGTTAAAATTTCCTCTCCCGTGCCGATTTGCATAATTTTTCCGTCCTTCATAATGGCGATACGGTCGCCAATACGCAACGCTTCATTTAAGTCATGGGTAATAAAAATAATGGTTTTTTGAACGTTTGCTTGCAGCTCTAATAATTCGTCTTGCATATCTTTTCGAATTAATGGATCGAGTGCAGAAAAAGCTTCATCCATTAATAAAATTTCAGGGTCATTTGCTAGTGCACGTGCGAGACCTACACGCTGTTGCATACCACCTGATAGCTGGCTTGGGTACTGGTCTTTATAAGCCAATAAGCCCGCATTTTGTAAAGCCTTTTCTGCTTTCAATCGACGTTCTTCTTTTGTAATGCCTCTTACTTCTAAGCCATACTCTGTATTTTCAAGAATTGTACGGTGAGGGAATAAACCGAAGTTTTGAAATACCATGCTCATTTTTTCACGACGAATAGTTTGTAGCTCGCCTTTGCTTAAAGAGGTAATATTTTGTCCATCAATATAAATTTTCCCGCTAGTAGGATCAATCAATCTATTTAACAGGCGGATAAGTGTGGATTTACCGCTACCTGAAAGCCCCATAATAACAAAAATTTCACCTTCATTGACGGTGAAATTGGCGTCATATACACCGACAGTTGCCCCTGTTTTTTCAAGAATTTCCGTCTTGCTTTTTTGCTGCTCTACAAGCTTTAATGCATTTGCAGTCTGTTTACCAAAAATTTTGGTGACATGTTCTACTCGTAATTTTTCCATCGTCTCACTTCTTCTTTCCAAATAAGTTTTTCAAGAGCAATTAATGCTTGCTAATGAGTAATTGTATCCCCCTTTTACCAAATAAGGAGGTAAATAGATTATATAAAACTGACAACCTAATGTTAACAATGAGTTGTTACTTTTGTCAAATGCGTGTAACAAATATGACAACATTTAAGGAGCTTTGAAATATAAAAAAAGTGCAAGGAAAGTAGGGTTTAGCTACTTTTCTTGCACTGATCAATTAAATTTGTAAAAAATTTTGCACTTTCACAATAGCTTCATCATCTCCGATAAAATAAATGACATTGCCATCATCAAGTGTTGCATATGGTCCTGGAGATAAAATTAAATGATGATCCTTTCGAATCGCTACAATGGTTGCGTGTGTATTATGCCAAAAGTTGATTTCGCTTAAGTTTCTCGACAAGTACGGACAAGAGGCAGTAATTTCAAGCTGAAATGGAACGAAAGGATTGATAGAGCGGAAACGTTCCGTACGATTCACTAATTCCTTTGCGGTTTCTTGTAAAGCCATTAAGTCACTAATTTGATTTTCAATACTTTGTTGTAAAGCTACTTGTAGCTCACGAACAGTTTGAACCCCTTCAAGCCGTTGAATAAGCTTCACTGCATTTTCATAGGAGATAATCACAACACCGCTGCCTTTCGTTGCTTCAACGATTTCTAAATCTTGTAAGACAGCGATTGCGCGACGAGCTGTTTCTGCTGATACCCCGTATTGTGATGCAAGTGAGGAACGTGCATAAATCTTTTCACCAACAATATATTTTTTTTCAACAATTTTTGCCGCAATATCTTCTGCAATCGTTTGGTATCGTGGCTTTTTAATTTGCATTTTTTTTGTTTCCATCATGCTTGCCTCTTTCATTATATGCTTCTTCTTATAGTATATCATTGCTGCTGAAAGCGCACGTATTTGTTATATTAGTGTAAAAGCAAAGGGGCTTTCTCATGGAGCAGATAAGGGAATGGTTAAAGTCATCAAAGCATACCGTTGTGTTAACAGGAGCGGGCATGTCAACAGAGAGTGGAGTAGCAGACTTCCGCTCTAAAAGTGGCTGGTGGCAACAAATTGATCCACGTACTGTTGCGACAACAGAGGCACTCGCTTCTAATTATGAGCTTTTCCATCGATTTTATACGGCGCGCATTAACGCATTGGAACATATTGTGCCACATGAAGGACATATGATTTTAGCGGATTGGCAGCAGCGCGGTTTGGTGCAGCATATTGCGACACAAAATGTGGATGGTCTTCATACAGCAGCAGGTGCTGAAAATGTGGATGAGCTGCATGGCTCGATTCGTTCTGTGCGCTGTCAAAGCTGTGGTCAAGCTGCTGAAATGAGCCGCTTTTTAGCGAAAGAAGCTTGTGCTTGTGGAGGGAGATTGCGTCCAAATGTCGTATTGTTCGGAGAAAATTTGCCACAGCAAGCATGGAATAGCACTTTATCTCATATGAAAGCAGCGCAGCTTGTTATCGTCATCGGTACAAGTTTGGAAGTATACCCTGTGAGTCAATTGCCACATATGACAAATGGTAAAACGGTATATATTAATTTAGAAATCGAGCATAGTCACTTTGATCGGATGGTCAAAGGCAAGGCAGGGGAAACACTGAAAATAATTGACGCGTCCCTATAACTTGTGAAAGTAGGGAGAATTAACATAAAATAAAGCTAGAAAAGGAGCGATTGATGATGTTAAAAGCAACAGTTTTTGAACAACTAAAAATAGCGATGAAAGAAAAAGATACGCTAGCAAAAGGGGTATTAACACTTGTTAAATCAGCGTTAGACCTTGCTGAAAAGGAAAAGGGCAGCGCGTTAACAGCGCAAGAAGAAATTGCTATCGTGAACCGCGAAATTAAGCAAACGAATCAGGCATTAGAAGGTGCGCAATCAGCGAGCAGAGAAGATTTAATCGAGAAGGAGCAAGCAAAATTAGAAATTTTAAAACGCTTCTTGCCAAAGCAACTTACGGAAGAGGAGATTGTTGCAGCGTTAACTGCTGCTGGCATTGGAAAAGGCATGAATATGGGTGATGCGATGAAAATTGCCAAGCCACTTTTAGCGGGTAAAGCGGATGGGGCTCTCATGTCAAAAGTAGTGAAAAGCTTATTATAAAAAATGGCTGTTGGAAACATAGAAACGTTTTCAACAGCCATTTTTGGCTAAAATATAGGATTTCAAGCTCCTTTTTGAGTTTAATTGAGCGAATTTGGTTGTCTTGCGGGCGAATTTCGCTTTTTAACGGGCGAAAATGGTCTTTTTGCGGGCGAATTCACCTATCTTACGGGCGAATCGTTACTTTTGAACTAGTAATTTCAAAAACACTCGCCTTTTCTTTTAATATGAAAACCTACTTAATATATTTTTAAGCTCCTTGCTTAATGTTTGTAGCTCATCCGCTGAGCGGGCAACACTTTCAATTGCTCTATGTTGCTCATCAGCAGAGGCTGATACTTCCTCTGTTGTCGCTGCTGTTTGTTCAGTGATTGCCGTCATACTTTCTATTGCAGTAGCTGTATCATTTTGTAGTTTTGTAATATTGTACATGCCCTGCGAAACTTCAGAAATGGAGTGTTGGATTGTATCAATCGATTGATGAATCGTTTTAAATGCTTGCTCTGTTTCCAGCGTCACTTGCTCCTGCTGATTGGTGATTAATTGCGTTTGCTTTAAAGCATCGGAAGCATTTGTTGACTCCTTGAGCATCAGCTGAATCATTTGGTGAATTTGTGTTGTGGCATTTGCGGATTCTTCAGCTAATTTTCTTACTTCATCTGCCACGACCGCAAAGCCTTTTCCATGTTCACCAGCGCGTGCTGCCTCAATACTAGCGTTCAGCGCAAGAAGGTTGGTTTGGTCAGCAATGCTAGAAATCACATCAATAACGGTGCCAATGCTCGTCACCTTTGCTAATAGCTCGCTCATAACAGCATGTACATCAGCTAGCACTTTCGTAGAAGCATTTGCTGTATCGCGTAGCTGTGTCACTTGCTTCATACCTTCTTCACTAGCAGCTGTTGCCTCATTCGATTGCGTTAGCATGCTCGCTGCAACCTCAGAAACATGTTTCACTTGATGCGATACTTCTTGTACTTTTTCGTTAGTTGTTTCAGCATCAATCGCCCCTTGAGAGGCCCCTTTTGCCATATCATGAATCGCATTTGTAATATTCTCAATGGACACGGTTGTTTCTTCTACAACAGCGCTTACTACATTTGAAGTTTCTACAACTTCTTCAGCTGCATTGTCGACAGATTGTACTAATGTTCGTAAATTTTCCTTCATCGTATTGACAGATTGAGCGAGTTTGCCTAACTCATCTCTCCGGTCAAGTTGTATTGCTTCCTCAGAAAGATGTCCACTTGCAATTTGCTCTGTTTCACGCATGATTGTTAAAATCACACCGATAATTTTCTTAATGACAAGTGAGCCTATGCTAACTATAACAATAAGCATGACGATTAAAGCCACGATGATCACGCTATTTTTCAATTTATTTTCAGCGTTTAAACTTTCCATTGATTGTTGGGCATTTGTGTCGATTAATTGTTCAATTTCATCTAAATGATTGCGTGTTATTTCAAATAGTGCATCCGTCTGTTCAGTTGCTATAGTAGCTTTCCCCATACGCTGTATTGCAGGGGTGATTTGACTTTGCCAAAGGGCAAAATTTTCATTGAAGCGGTCAAAATTTTGTTCCATTGTTTGTCCAGATTGTTCATGTAGCAATGTAGTAAATACATCTGCGTCCTGTAATAGTTGACGTGCAGTTTGCACACGTCGTGTCACTTGTTCGATATTTTCCTCATAGCTTGCCTTCGCAATTTCAAATTTCTGGTCATTTGTGCTGTCTAGCATGTGAATAAGCGCTAAGTTAGCTTGATATAAATCGCGATCTGCCTCAATTAAGCTAGTTTGAGCTGTGTAAACTTTGTCATATAACAGTGTTTTTAAATGATTAAAGCTTTGTTGATTTAAAAGCATATTTGCAATAAATAGTATAATAAGAATAATAACAGGTAAGAAAAATAGCATCCCTAATTTTATGCGAA
>NZ_PYWN01000135.1 GCF_003049505.1 Metasolibacillus meyeri | reverse complement strand
AAACCGGAGGAAGGTGGGGATGACGTCAAATCATCATGCCCCTTATGACCTGGGCTACACACGTGCTACAATGGACGGTACAAACGGTTGCCAACCCGCGAGGGGGAGCTAATCCGATAAAACCGTTCTCAGTTCGGATTGTAGGCTGCAACTCGCCTACATGAAGCCGGAATCGCTAGTAATCGTGGATCAGCATGCCACGGTGAATACGTTCCCGGGCCTTGTACACACCGCCCGTCACACCACGAGAGTTTGTAACACCCGAAGTCGGTGAGGTAACCTTTTGGAGCCAGCCGCCGAAGGTGGGATAGATGATTGGGGTGAAGTCGTAACAAGGTAGCCGTATCGGAAGGTGCGGCTGGATCACCTCCTTTCTAAGGATATTTTCGGAATA
>NZ_PYWN01000134.1 GCF_003049505.1 Metasolibacillus meyeri | reverse complement strand
TCACTTTCAAAGATTTTTTCATTTCTTACTTGACTTTATATAGTTAGTCTTTCTAAAGTTAATTTATTGGGTCAAAACCTGGCGTTGGTTTTCCTCCTACGGGATAACCAGATATAATTTCATTTCCTTTTTTGATTACGTCAATCTCAATACCATTAATTTTACCTCGATGCAGTGTCAATCCGTCTATACTCCGTTGTCCGATAGCATTTGAATTACTAATTTGGTAAATAGAATCAATTATATTTGTATCTGTCCAATCATCAGGAAATACTGTACTCATTTTTATTTTCGAAATATTCCCATCTGGAAATTGTTTGGTATATTTTATAATTTGAGTACCATCTGAATTTAATTTTATAGTTTCTGTTGCGAAATTAGGATTAGCATTATTAATATTTGGAGAATGACCACCATTAATTTTAGAGGATATACCCACCATGAGTTATGTATTTCATTAATATTTTCTATATTGTCTCTAACTTATAAAAACACTTGATGCCTGAAATGGCAATCAAGTGCTTTACAATTAGCTATATGAGTATTAATACTTTACTAATTTAAACTTCTTCTCGTTTTAATTAGTAGCTGTCCTTAAAAATTCTATACTAATTCTGTCAACTTTTATTTCAATAAGTTTATCCTCCAATTCAGGATAATCAGAGAAATACTCATCGGCATTTTTATATAATCCGTCAAATTTCTTTCCATGCTTATCAAAATGTCCTTTTCATTAGTACCAGTTTCTAAAGTATAACTAGATTGTTATCAGTTATTAAAAAATTCATAGTAAATTCACAAAGATCTATCACTTAATTACCCATTCACATGATAAAATACCTTTTTAGTTAGTTAGCTATAAACACAAGCTACGTCTCACTTCTGCTAATAAATTTATCAGCTCAGTTTTCTCAGGGTTTTTTTCTACTTCATTTTTCACATTTTTGTCCAAATAATCGTAAAATGTTTGAAAATCCAAAAAGGCCATTTGTTCAATTTCAACCGCTGGATAACCTAATTCTATTAAAACATGTTTTTCATCTAAAGGTCTTGGTAATTGAGCCATATCATATTCATCTAAATCTGATTGAAAAAAGGCAAATACTATCTCTTGTCCATATCCTTCTCTTTCGGCAAAGCTTCTTAATGCAATTTCCATATATTTACCATTTATGAAATTAAAATATGTTAGCATTAATTTATCAATATCTTCTTTACTTTCCTTCACTTGATATTCTCTACTCATTTCATTTTCACCTTCTAATCACATCATATTTTAGTTAATCAATAATAGGGAAAAAGTTTGTTATTTCACCAGCTTCATTCAGGTATCCTCTAAACTTCAAACCGTTTGAAGCAGTTCCTTCAACAATTCTCCCATCTACTTTTCCGTTCTGCATTGCTTCTTGTCCCCATTGGTAAATTTTATCATCACTAATTTTAGATGGGTCATAAACTGTTTTAGGGTCCTTGATGTTTTTATATGATACTGGTTCAGCAATATTACCAGCCATATCTTTTCTAGGTACTTTATACTCTACTTCATAAATTCCTTCAATTGATTGGTGTGGCTTTTTAGACACAATTAAATCATTTGGATTAAAACCTTGACTTTTCAATGCTTTATTAAATTCATCCATATTGTGCCCACCAACAATACCTTTTTTAGTATTAACATTTTCAACATTTATTAAATGATTTTTTGCATTTTCAACAAATTTAAATTTATTAGTTCCACCAACATTCTTACTATTATTACCCGTACCCTTAACTTCCTTAACCTGATTTCCACCATTCACTACAGCAGGCTTCTCTAATTCTGGTACTTTCCCTATTTTCGTAAGAGAACCTAGCCCCTTTGTTCCCACAAGTGCTGTCCCAACACCTAGTATTGCTTTTCCTTCCACATACGAGCGTGAATAGGCATTTCCTTGTACGTAGTCTTTTTCAACTGTTTCCTGCACTGCTTTGCCCATCGCTTTCACGGTTTCCTTTGGATGGGCTATGGCTGTTGTCAAGTTATTCCATGCTGCCTTTGGATTGCTCGCCAGTTCCCATGTATCTTTCACTGTGCCTACTGCTGTATCTACAAGAGCATCTACTTTTCCTTTCTCCTTTTGAACAAGTACCAATCCACCATTCTTCAGACCTGTAGTGAATTGTTCTTTCAACGGCATGTCCTTCGTAATTTTAGCTGGTTTCATCGCATCAATCGCGTGATAGGCTTTGTTTACTTGGTTCGATGTAACTTTGACCCCTTTTACTACTTGTTGGAGTTTTGTATTTTGAGCTTTTGCGTTCACATTACTTGTTACTTTTGTTTTACTTGGTGCATCATTCGTACTCATTGGGTAACTCGTCAATGAGTTACCTGAATTTTGATAAATCGAATTGCCCTTTGCCTTTGTTACACTTACAGAATCATGTGTGTGCATTGGTTTTGGCATATTAGCAGAATTGCTACTTGTTTTTGTTGCACTTGGTGTACTTTTACTACTTGTTGTTTTCGCTGTACTTGGTGTACTTTTACTACTTGTTACTTTTGTTTTACTTGGTGCATCGTTTGTACTCATTGGATAACTCGTTAATGAATTGCCTGAATTCTGGTAAATCGAATTGCCTGTTGCTTTTGCTGCATTTGACGCACTTTGACTGCTGGCGCTTTTTACTGTAGTTGTCGTATTGTGCGTACTTGCTGGTTTAGCTGTACTAGGCACGATTTTATTCGCCACTGGTTTTACTGTACTTGACGCAGCTTTTACTGCATTTGTAGCACTGTGCGTACTTGCTGGTTTAGCTGTACTAGGGGCGATTTTGTTCGCCACTGTTTTTACTGCACTTGACGCAGCTTTCACTGCATTTGTAGCACTGTGCGTACTCGCTAGTTTAACTGTGTTAGGCGCGATTTTGTTCGCCACTGCTTTTACTGCACTTGATGCAGCTTTCACTGCATTTGTAGCACTGTTCGTACTTGCTGGTTTGGCTGTGCTAGGTGTGATTTTGTTAGTCGCTGGCTTTACTGCACTTGATGCTGCTCTCGCTGCATTTGTAGAACTGTGCGTGCTCGCTGGTCTGACTGTGCTAGGCATGGGTTTGCTAGTTGTTGTTTTCGCTACACTTGACGAGCTTTGTGTACTTGTTGATTTTACTGTACTTATTGAACTTTTACTACTACTTGCACTGCCTCTATATGTAGATGCTAACGAAATAGATTTTACTGCCATTGTATTACCTCCGTTTAAATTTCCAATGCTTGTCCATCCGATGAATAAAGCTCCATATGATGTACAGCAAATGTGTCCTCTAAAATGTAGTCACCATCAATCAATAATTGGATTTTCCAATTACCGAGCATTTTTTGCCTATCTTCTTGATTCAGATCTAGCCAAAACCACATACGGACTGATTCATTTTCCTCGTCAGCAAACAGAAGATGCTCAGAAACTTGTGCAATTTTCTTATTAGGCGCATGCCAAACAACCGTAACAGGGTGCACACCTGTAATTCGACGAAATTCAAACTGCACAACCACCTGTGCATCAGTATCCATAGAAAATACTTTTTTATAGAGCGTTTTCCCCTTCTCTGACACTTGATTCGTAAAGCCATAGTCATGAATATGTATGCTATATTCTGTTGAATCATAAAGTCGCTCCTGCTGCTCATTGATAAAGAGCATTGACCAAATCTCTTCCTTCTCATCGATTTCATACATGTTGGCATAGGGGTCATTTAGCAAGAATTCATCATTCAGTAAAAACTTATAATGATATTGCCCAGAACTTAAATGGGTTTGGAAAAGCCATTCATTCCCTTGCTTTTGCATAACCCCCTTTGTTGCATCAAAACCGTTGAAATCTCCTACCAC
>NZ_PYWN01000133.1 GCF_003049505.1 Metasolibacillus meyeri | reverse complement strand
GGTGGTACAGTTGCCGTTGTGAATCAGCAATTCCAAACACTTCCTGAGAAAGCGTTAACAGCAATTGAAAATTATCAAAATATAACACTAAAAATGCAAACCCACTGGGAATTAGTCGCAGAGCAATTTGAAATAGAAAAGGAAATGCAGCGCTTGAAGGATGGTACTGAACTAGATAATGGTAATGCTTATGGAAATATGGTTAAACAACTGAGAAATAGCTACCAAGTATTAGAGAGCCTAAAGGATGAACTTCATTCTACCGACTTCCCTGAAATCTACAGAAAAACGATGCAATCGCTATACCCTGGGTCCTATAAAGAAATGGATGCACTAAGTTGGAATGTTACAACAATGGCATCAGAAGAACAACAATATTTATTGGATGAAAGAGGAATTACAGCGTGGCCACTCGGACATCAATGGACTTCTAAATTTAATTATCCAAACAAGGCGGATAGTAACGACCATAAAGAAATATTACAAGAGGCTCAAGAACGTAATACCAAATATGATAACAGTAGTTTGTTTGCGGTTTATCGATTTTTTGACTGGAATGTCATGTTTTTTGTCTTATTCATATTTGTGTTACTACTATGGACGACGGTTGCTGAA
>NZ_PYWN01000132.1 GCF_003049505.1 Metasolibacillus meyeri | reverse complement strand
AGCGTCCACCCGCAACGGAAATCAACGAATTCTTAGGTATTCTCTGTAAAATAAGGGCTAATCAACACGCCTGTTAAAATTTCATTTTAGCGAAAATTTGAAACTTTTATGTGCTAGTACCAGTCTAACTAAAAATTGTTTTAGGGAGGTGAGTTTGTGAAGGAGCATGACGAGCTATTGCGACAAGCGATGAATGCTTACGGAGATTATTTAGTTCAGTTGATTTATACATATGTACGCAATTGGCAAACCGCGGAGGATTTAGCGCAGGAAACGTTTATCCGCTATTATCGCTCCTTATCTAAATTTCGTCATGATGCATCTGTGAAAACGTATTTATACCGAATCGCAATCAATGTGACACATGATTATTTGATGAGCTGGAAACATAAAAAAATCATTGTATCAGAGATTTTTCAAAAATGGCTGAAAACAACGCACACACCTGAGTTAGAAATGCTACATAAAGATGAGCAACAACAGCTTGTTGATACGATTGAAAATTTACCTACAAAATATAAAGACGTCATCGTCCTATTTCATTTTGCCGAATTTTCATTAGAGGAAAGCAGCGATGTTTTAGGCGTTCCAATCAATACGGTGAAAACGCGATTAAGAAGAGCACGGCATATGTTAGGTCAAGCATTAGAGGAGGGAGAATTAGATGAAAGACCCCATTCAAAAGGCAATGAAGGACACTTATAAAGCAGGGATATTTTCGGATATGAAAAAATTAGAAACGCTTGAAAAGGCACAACGGAAACAGGGAACATTTTTGCCGCTTTCACTTACGATGCTGACAACTTGCTGTGTAATGCTATTGCTATTTTTCCTTGTACAAGCCTCGCCTAATATGACGGAAATATCCAGCTATAATGATAGAGTATCGATGGAGCAAGCTTATATGGAGAGGTGGGGGGCATTTTCAAACGTTGTGATGAGCGAATTTGATGAGCAGGCGAGAGTTCAATATTTAGCAACAAGTGATTGGGCATTACAACAGGCGCTTCTTGAACAGGAAGAGGGGCGTGTGCTCACACAATTGCTTGAGCATATGGCATTTATCGTAGGTAATCCAAGCATACAGGTGGAGTTTCCAGAAGTGGCGACATTTGAGCAATTAACAGTACAAGCTCCAGTTTTGGTGGAGAAGCTTGAAAAAGCATATGGTGTATGGAATATCTTGAAGCTAGGAGAAAAGCGACTGCCGAATATGGAAGTCTTTTATATGGATTTTTGGAGGATTATCGGAAATCTCATTTTGTATAGTGCGATTGTTTATTTTCTTTACAGTCTTTGGCGAAAAAAAAGAAATCCTGTGTTTGCAGTGTTTCAAGGCATCGTTGTGCTTGTGATGTTGTACAGCTTTGTAAGACCGCCAGTTATACAAGTTGTGACAAGTAAAGAGGAGCTATTGGAGCAATCTCTCGCTTCTTATAAGGAATTTATGGGTGAATGGACGGACGTATCAGCAGCGAAAATTGTTGATATAGAAAAATTTGGTGAGCAGTTAGCTGTATTAGTCGACGTTGGAGATAATATCTATATTTTCTCGAATTTTATTTATGTAAAGGAAAGACGAGGCTATTTACAGGAGCGCACCATTTGGGGGCGAGATGACATTTTAACAGCACGCTCATCAGCGGTGTATGAAGGAGACGCTGTAGGCAATATTTTCGCGTTACCAGCCAATCATAACATTGGGCGTATTGAGATTGAAAATGATACGGCAAAAGAAAGCGTATTTTTGAATATCCCATCAAATAAAACAGGCATTCATTATTTAGCTACACCTGTTAGCATGCAAGGAGAAGATGTAGATTTCACCTTTCATTACTATGATAAACAAGGAAATTTATTGAATGAAGAGGAAATGCTTAATTAAAACGGAATTTCACTTTAAAAATATAATGGCCCTTCTAGTTCAAAAGTGCTGATTCGCTCAACCGAAATGGGAAATCGCTCAATGAATGGCTGAATTCGCTCAATGAACAGCAAAATTCGCTCATTAAACACCTAAATTCGCTCAACCAAACTAAAAAACTGCGGAGAAGGCTGAACTCCGCAGTTTTTCCTATTACAAGCTACCCGCGCTCATCCCGGCGATGCGTCCTGTGACAAGGGCTGACGTAATATTGTAGCCGCCTGTGTAGCCGTGAATATCTAAAATTTCACCACAGAAATAAAGCCCGTGCCTTTTCTTGGATGCCATCGTTTTTGGCTCAATTTCCTTGACGGAAACACCGCCACCTGTTACAAAGGCTTTTTCAAGAGGCTGCGTGCCGTGCACATCCATTGTGAAAGCGACAAGCTCGTGAGCCAGTGCACGAATTTTTTCTTGAGAAAGTTCTATGCCTGTTAGTGTACTATCAATGTCAGCTCGCGCTAATAAAAATAATAGCCAGCGCTCTGGGACAAGGGATTTCCATAAATTTTTGACAGCCTTTTTCGGCTCAGCTTTAATCGTTTGCATCAACATTTGATAACAGCCTTCCTCATTGTAGGCAGGTAGCGACTGGATGCGTACTTGGACGGGAGCGCCGCCATTTTTTTTACGCTCCTTGACGATAAATTGGCTACAGCGTAAAATTGCTGGGCCGCTCAAACCAAAATGTGTAAAGAGCATGTCCATCGTATGTGTCACGAGCGGCTTGCCTTTTGCATTTAATACGGAGACAGCAACATCGCGTAGTGCTAAGCCTTGTAGCTCACGTGAGGTGATAAATGCTTCCTTCGATAACACAGGCACTTCTGTTGGATAGAGCTCTGTTACCGTATGGCCAGCACGCTCAGCCCATGGGTAGCCATCACCTGTCGAGCCTGTTTGTGGCACAGCTTTGCCACCAACTGCAACAATTACAGTCTTTGCACGTATTTCAGAGCCGTCTTGTAGGCGCACACCAAAAACACGCTCCTCATCAACTAATAATTTTTGCACGGTTGTATGGAGTCGCACTTCAACATGGAGCTTTTTAAGCTCTTGTTCAAGCGCGTCTACAACGTCCTGTGCGCGGTCGGATACTGGGAACATACGCCCGTGATCTTCTTCCTTTAGCGCTACACCTAAGCCTTCAAAAAAGGCGATAATATCCTCATTATTATAAACCGTAAAAGGACTATATAAAAAACGGCCATTACCAGGAATATGGCGAATAATTTCCTCAGCTGGTAAGCGGTTCGTTACATTGCAACGACCACCACCTGAAATCGCTAATTTCTTGCCAAGCTTGCCACCTTTTTCGATTAATAATACTTTTTTGTTTTGCTCCGCAGCGGCGATGGCAGCCATTAATCCTGATGGGCCACCACCTATTACGATAATGTCAAACATAGTTCTGTGCTCACTTTCTCCTGTCTTAACAGGCAATTACTGTTGTATCGAAAACGAAGTGCCAATGTTTTTGTACCGAAAGCAAATGTTTTCTGTGCGAAAGCGACAACGCGCCAGGTACAGATGTTTTTTGTACCGAAAGCAATGCGTCAGGTACAGATATAGGAATCCCTCTTCAAAATAGTAGGTGAAACAGAGACATTGAAGTCGGGGGTGACCTATACAAAAACTGATTGGTAGTTTTCACTTTATTGTGCAATTGTTTTTTCTTTCTTATTATACACAATTTGTTTGAGTTAATGGGCTCATAGATGTAAACTTACAGGTAGGCTAATTTTAGATTGAGAAAAGATAGGAAGAATAATATGTCATCATTAATGAAGGGAACTGCGATTTTAACAATCGGGTTATTTTTATCAAAGCTTTTAGGTCTTATTTACTTATTTCCGTTTTATGCGATTGTTGGAGAAGAGAATATGGCGCTTTATCAATACGCATACATACCTTATACGATTATGTTATCAATTGCAATTTCTGGGTTGCCGCTCGCAGTTTCAAAATTTGTTTCCAAATACAATGCGCTCGGTGACTACAGGACAGGTGTACGTTTGATGAAATCGGGTACACTCGTTATGCTATTGACAGGCTTATTGTCATTTATTGTATTAAATTTACTTGCAACACCGCTTGCCAACATGGTGATTAAAGATGAGGAACAGTTATATAGCGTGGAGCAAATTGCTTCCGTCATCCGTTGGGTGAGTTATGCACTGCTTGTTGTGCCGTTAATGAGCTTAATTCGTGGTTATTTTCAAGGCTATGGTCATTATATGCCGACATCCGTTTCACAGCTAATTGAGCAAATTGCGCGTATTGTTGTCCTATTAGGCGGCTCGTTTGTCGTTATTGTCCTATTTGATGGACTGCCGGAAACAGCAATTAAATTCGCCGTATTTGCAGCGTTTATTGGCGCGCTCGGTGGCTTGTTCGTTTTGTATCATTATTGGAAAAAGCTCAAGCCGGAGTTTCAAGCACTACAGGAAAATTCCGTTACAAGTCATCAAGTATCATATACTGAAATTTACAAGGAAATTTTCACATATTCGATTCCGATTATTTTTGTTGGAATTGCAAATCCATTGTTCCAGCTTGTTGATATGTTAACATTTAACGGCGCGATGCTTACAAAAGGTGTTGATGCAAAGCTAACAGATACATACTTTTTAATGCTTAATTTATTGACGCATAAAATCGTTATTATCCCTGTCATGCTCGCAACAGGTTTATCAATGGCTTTAATCCCGACAATTACAAAATATTTTACACTTGGTCATCTGCAAACATTGCGTAGTACGATGGATAAAATGTATCAAGTTTTGCTATTTGTTACAATTCCTGCTGTTGTCGGTATTATGATTTTAGCGCCATCACTGTATCATGTTTTATATGAACAAAGTGAAAATGGTGCAACGGTATTAATGCATTACGCACCAGCGGCGATTTTATTTGCTATATTTTCTGTGACAGCTTCTTTGTTACAAGGAATTAATTATCAAAAATGGATTATTTTCAGCTTGCTTACAGGAATTTTAGTGAAGCTGGTCTTGAATATTCCGCTTATCAAATGGCTGGAAGTGGATGGAGCAATTTTAGCGACGATGATTGGTTATGCAGCTACTTGTGCAATTAATATTGCTGTTATTCATAGAACATTGCAGTACAATGCAAAAGTGGCCATGCGTCGCATCTTATTAATTTGTATTTTAACGCTTGTGATGACGGTTGTTGTGTCAATTGTATATTTCATTTTACAGTGGATTGCACCAGCTGATAGTAAATGGCTTGCATTAGTATATGTGTTAATTTGTGCAGCAGCAGGTGCAGGCGTGTATGGTTACTTATCATTGCGTTTAGGCTTAGCGCAAAAGCTATTAGGCGCGAGAGCAAAGAAGATTGCCAATAAACTAGGCATGGATTAAGGCGGAGGAGTTATGCGTTTAGATAAATTATTAGCGAATATGGGCTATGGCTCTCGCAAGGAAGTAAAGCAATTATTGAAGCAAAAAGCTGTAACGATTGATGGTGTCGTTGTCAAAGATGCGGCAATGAAGGTAGACTCAGAAACGCAGCATGTCGCGATTTTTGGGGAGCAAGTCCATTATATCGAATTTATTTACTTAATGATGAATAAGCCACCAGGGGTTATTTCAGCGACTGAGGATGATTATGATAAAACGGTAATCGACTTGTTAGATTCATTCGCCCAACATTTTAAGCCGTTTCCAGTTGGGCGTTTAGATAAAGATACTGAGGGCTTGTTGCTGATTACAAATGATGGGCAGCTTGCGCACAATTTATTATCACCAAAAAAGCATGTGCCGAAAACGTATTATGCTAAAATTGATGGGCAAGTGACAGCTGCAGATGTGAAGGCATTTGCAGCAGGTGTCACACTAGACGATGGCTATGAAACAAAGCCTGGACAGTTAGTTATTTTAAAGTCAGATATAGAGTCAGAAATCGAATTGACAATCCAAGAAGGCAAATTTCATCAAGTGAAGCGAATGTTTGAAGCTGTCGGGAAAAAAGTCACATATTTAAAACGTTTATCAATGGGCACACTTAGATTGGATGAAAATTTAGCACTAGGGGAATATCGGGAAGTTACAATTGAGGAATTAGATCTATTAATTAGTAATAAATAATCATTTTTAAAAAGAAAAATACAATAAATGCGAGTAACGATAAGAAAAACTTATTTCTTATTGTTACTTTTTTGTGGAAATGAAAACCCCCTGCTATGCGGGGGGTTCTAAAAAGCTTTTAGCTA
>NZ_PYWN01000131.1 GCF_003049505.1 Metasolibacillus meyeri | reverse complement strand
AGCTGTCCCCATTGATGAGGTGTTGCCTTCTAAAGAATTATCAGCCTATGGATATAAATTTAATCCAGTTCCTGTCGCTCCTTCAGAGCCGATTATTGTAATTCCATTTACATCTACAGGACCAATAAATAACATTACACCCACAGAAAACGGCTTCATTGTCCCAGCAGGAATTTTTGAAATAACTGTTCAACTTACTGCGGAATTAAATGCCGGACTCCTCACATCTAATTTTGCGATAGCTATAAATGGAGAACCCATAGAAACTACACTTTTCTCAATGACCTCGAATTCCCCTGTTGCCGGATCTTTAACAATTCAAAAGTTAAATTCAGGTGATGTAGTTTCAATTGTCATACTCAATCCAGTAGATCTCTCTACAATCCCCATCACTGGAAATTTTGCTATTAAAAAATTGAATTAATTTTTATTCTATAAACTACAACTGCTGGTTGTTTAAATCAGCAGTTATTTTCATTTCCACTATCTCTTTTTACTCCATGTAATGGTTCAA
>NZ_PYWN01000130.1 GCF_003049505.1 Metasolibacillus meyeri | reverse complement strand
GTAAAAACCCGATTGAGGCCAACAGGATGTTGGTCACACAAGCGTTTTCACAGGGTGTGAAGCTCTTAGCTTGTGTTCCTTTATTACCAATCAGTAGAGATGAGGAAAACCCCACTGATTGAAGGTTCACTCTATTTAAACATGTGAAAAAATTACCAATGAATAAAATGAAACTTTTTTACTGCATGTACGACTAATTTTATGAGGATGGAGGTGGAATGGATGAAAGAATCCATTTTCCATCGATTATATGATGAATATCACCAAGATGTATTCCAATTCCTAATTTATTTAGTGAAAAATAGATCTGTAGCGGAGGATCTTTCACAGGAAGTATATATTCGTGTGCTAAGAGCTTATGACAAATTTGAAGGAAAAAGCTCAGAAAAAACATGGCTCTTTTCTATTGCTAAAAACGTTGCGATTGACTATTTTCGTAAAAATAATGTGCGCGAAAGACATACATTTGATGCATTTGAGTGGGAAAGTGAGCAACTTGTTTCTCCCGTTCATACGCCAGAGCAGTTTGTCGAAATGAGTGAGGATATGCGCCAGTTATTAGAAGCATTAGAGCTATGTACAGGTGATCAAAAAATGGTCATCGTTATGCGTTATTTTCAAGATTTGTCAATTGGCGAAACAGCCGAGGTTTTAGGTTGGACAGAAAGCAAAGTCAAAACGACACAGCATCGTGCAATTAAAGCATTGCGGGGTATTTTAGAGCAAAATGGAAAGGAGGTAAATTCGTAATGAACACGAAATGGGATGAAGAGAATATTGAGAAGCTTTTAACGCAGGCACCAAAAATCCAAGACCACCGTTCCAAAGAGGAAATCTTTGCAAAGCTCCAAGCTGCAGGTGCTTTTGAAGAAGAGCCCGTACAGCAGCCGTCAGTGACACAACGTAAACGTCGTTCATATAAATGGGTTTCAAGCATTGCTGTAGCAGCTGTTGTTACATGTGGAGTGGGTATCTCCATGTTTATAAACATGGAAGATGAACATGACAAGGCGAGCAATATAGCGATGCAAAATGAGAACGAGCAGGGAAGCGATAATGAAGCTGCTGAAACTGAAGCAATGGGAGGCGCATCTACGTTTGCAGCGGACGATGTAATGACAGCTCGCACAGCTATACCGAACGACTCATCTCCTGTTTATGAGGACAATGTAGGTGAAGGCGAAGTATTTACCTTTAGCTTAGCTGGTGAAGAGGATGTGAGTATCCCATCTGCCATTGTTATTCCGAGAGAAAAGCTTGTGGAAGATTTGGGGAAGGAAAAACCTTCACAAGCGGAAATGTATAATTTTTATGCACCAAAATTGGATGAAAAAGGATTTGGATTTGAAGAGCAGCATCCGATAGCAGGAGAAGTGACTGAGGATGGGCAAGAGCTCGTTATTGCGCTCGAAAATCCAGAAAATCAACCAATGGACAAAACAATAAAAGAAACTTTCCCTCAATATGATGAAATTCTTTTAGAAAAGGGTGCGAGTGCAAGCGATCAAATTGGCCTAGCGACAATGTCGCTGGGGCAAAATTACAGTTACTATTTATTTACACAGCAAGATAAAAAGTATTTTGTACAGCAACCAGAGGCCGCATATAATCATGTAGACGAGGCAATTTTAGGAATGACTGGTCACGCTACAGAGAAATATGAATCAGCTATTGTTGAAGGCATTACATTTACAGTAACTACTGCTGATTATGTACATGTAAAGTTTGATCAACCACTTGATTTAGAAACAATAGATTATGTACAGGCAAAGCATATGCTTGAGGGCATGATGCTAACTGCTGCAACATTTAAGCAACAAATCATCTTTGAAAATATCGTGCAAACTGTATGGGATCGCTTCGATTTTACACAGCCACAGCCAATACCAGTAGCACCCAATGAATTACCACTTGACATCATACAGCCTTAGCGATAAAAGCCGACAGATACTAAGCATTTTAGTATCCGTCGGCTTTTTATAATAGATAAAGGACTTAGGGATTTATGAAAAATGTAGATGTCTTGGGGATTCGCAGATAAATCATAGAAAAACGCAGATATCTTGAGAGATTCACAAATATTTTAATGAAAAACCAAGCAAAAAGGTTTACTTTTAAAAATTTTGTTTTATAATAGATGGTGTAAGACCAAATTTAATATTGATTCATCTTCGGGGCAGGGTGTAATTCCCGACCGGCGGTAATTGAAATCGCAATCTCCGACCATTTACTTGGAGGACATTGCTTCAGCATTTCATGAGCCCGCGAGCCCGCTTTTGCGGTGCAGGATTTGGTGTGATTCCAAAGCCGACAGTATAGTCTGGATGGGAGAAGGTGAAGGCGCAGTCGTCATTTATCGAAAATGTCGTATTTTGCTGTACGCAAGTCTATTTCTATAGGCTTATTTAAGTATAGTAGCTTGCGATAAAATCATTTTGGCAACATGCTTTTTAAGCATTGTCAAAATTAGTATACGACTTCTTTTAAGTGTGCTTATTTCTCCCTTATACAATTAATTGTATAAGGGTTTTTTCGTGAATGGCAGAACTGTCCTTTCTTCTTGCAAGAGTGAATCAGCAAAGAGGAGAGATTTTTTATGCGCAAGCAAAACTTGAAGTTACGTTCAACCGTAACAATCGCCATGTTGAGTAGCATCGCCTTTGTCTTAATGATGCTCGATTTCCCACTACCGTGGTTTCCAGTGTTCCTAAAAATTGATTTTAGTGATGTGCCAGCATTAATTGCGGCGATTACGATGGGACCGGTTGCTGGTATTGTAGTAGAGTTGATTAAAAACATTTTAGACTGGTTGTTCAAAGGTGCGCCAACAGGTGTGCCAGTAGGGCATATGGCTAACTTTACGACAGGTGTTTTATTCATTTTACCAACTTATTATATTTATAAAAAATTCAAAACGATTCCTGGTTTAGCAGTAGGCTTAGCTGTTGGAACATTCGTTATGTCTATCGGTATGAGTGTACTAAATTACTTTATCTTCCTACCAATGTATACGTATTTCTTAGGTTGGGGCTCATTCGATATGTATGAAACAATCGTACTCGGTATTTTACCGTTCAATATTGTTAAAGGAATTATCATTTTAACTGTTGCGATTTTATTATTCCGTACAATGAAAACATGGATTGACAAGCAGCAGGCCACCTATTTATCATTAAAATAATTACAAGCCGAGCTCGTAAAAAAAGCTCGGCTTTTTTCTAAGGAGTGAAACAAAGATGATTCGAATACTTACAGCAAGTGAACAACCGCCAATGGATTTGCTATTGTTAGCAGACCCTTCAGAGGATATTGTCACGGATTATGTACAGCGCGGGCTTTGTTATGTAGCTGAGCGTGATGGACAAATTGTCGGGGTGTATGTGTTATTACCAACAAGACCACATACGGTTGAGCTCGTCAATGTGGCAGTAGATGAAAACTGGCAAGGTCAAGGAATCGGCAAGCAACTGGTGCTTCATGCCATTGCTAGTGCAAAAGCCGCACAATATAAAACCATCCAGCTAGGTACGGGCAATTCGAGTATTGATCAGCTAGCGCTTTATCAAAAATGTGGCTTCCGCATTGTTGGTGTCGATCGAGATTTCTTCCTTCAGCATTACGATGAGCCAATCTTTGAAAACGGTATTCAATGTGTAGATATGATAAGGTTAGAGATCGTATTATAAGGTGGGGGTAATGTTACCCTCAGCCTCTCTATATCTCGCGATAAATTTTACGATAATCGATTTTGCCGTGTGTATCAAAAACAATATTATGAAATGGTAAATCCTTACGTACATAAAAAACATGTTGGCGATGCGTTAAAAATTTTAAAACAAAAGCATCTATCAAATGTTGCTCAGCCTCATATAGCAATTGCAGCGCCTGCTTATTGTCTTCACACATTGTTGCCTGCTGTAGCAATGCTTGTACTTGAGCACTTCCTAAAAAAGTGCTAATAGGCGAGCGGTCACTATCCAATCCATATAACCACCCTAATAACTGATCTCTTCCAATCGCAATACCTCCAATAAAAATATCATAATGCTGTACACAGTAATGAACGGATGCACCTATCGGCATAAGTGAAATAGCGTGTGGGATGTTGTGCGCTGTTAAAAAGCTGCTTAAAATTTGTGCTTCGCGTAAATGATTGGCTTGCGGTCGAATTTGTTGGACACCAATATGTAAATAGGGAAAATCTAACAACGATAGTGGGGCAACTGCTTGCTGCTCCCTGTTATTTGCTGTTAAAAAGCTAGTCGCAACGATTTCACCTTCCTCTATTAAGCAGTAGCTTGCTGCATCAATTGCCTCAAATAATGCGCGACGATATTTTTCATTACATAATGGACCGCGCGTCGCATTAAACAAAATAAAATCAGCGCCTTGCTCTTGGTAAGTCATTTTTTGTTGTGTGATATGTGGAGCAAAGGGAAGCGCACTAATGCCAAATTGATGAATATTTTCTGTAAAAATAATATCGACATCATCAATCCATGGACGCTGCTGAAAGTATTTTGGAAAAACAGATAAACGCATATGCTGCTCATTTTGTTCCGCAATATAAAATGCACCACAGCCTACTGGAACTCCCTGTGCTCCTGCTTCAATCCATTTTGCAGGCACAATGGAAAAACGATAGCCACATAGTAAGCGAGGTAGTAGCGTTGTAGGCTGTGTAAGCTCTATTGTGAAATGGTATGGACTTATTGCGGTCAATTGCGCTTTAGGTAATAGTTCTTTACTACATACTCGCTTTAAAGAAGCAATTACATCTTCGCTCGTTAGCTTTGTTCCATCATGAAAGTAAATATTTTTGCGTAATGTAAATGTCCATTTTTTTGCATCAGTCGTATGATAGCCGTACACTAAATTTGGCTTTGCCCGTTCTGTTTCTGCACAATAAACAAATAAAGGCTCATGTATTTGATTGTACAAATGGATATCGTGCCGAGAGTTGCCGTTTAATGGATCATAATTAAGCATGATATTTGGATAGGGGTAGCGAAAAATATCGCGCTCCTCTTCATTTGTAAAACCGTAACGTTGCTGTAGCCAGCTGTCCACTTGGGGGTGCGATAGCATATCATATTGCTGTAATAATGTGTAGGCTTCTTTAAATTGCTGCTGTTGCCAATAATAATCGAATGCTAAATAGATAGCATCTAACTTCGTTAATTGTAAAAGTAATGTAGGCTTTTTGCTGCGCCCTTGAACAGTTTGCCATTCTAACCATCCACGCTCAGCGCACTTTTTCACAAGTACCTTCGCATAGCGAGTAGAGCAGCACCAAATTTGCGCTAGCTCGGCAATCGATGTTGTGCTAGGTTGTCCTACTTCAAAATGTTCGTAAAGCTTTAATAAATATTGAAACATAGCTCCTCCTAAAAGGTGAACAATAAAAAGAATGTGCTCACTTTTTGTTCTTCTATTTCCAGTTTACACTAAATTGCAGGAGGTGCTTACATGAATTTATACCGTAATCGCAATTTTTTATTATTGTACATAGGAACAATTGCCTCAACGATTGGCTACCAGCTTTATCATTTTATTTTGCCACTATTTATTTATGATTTAACGAAATCAGCATTAGCGATGAGCACGATGCGTATCATTGATTTTTTACCGAATGTTTTGCTTGGCATGCTCGCAGGGGTGCTTGTCGATCGCATGAATCGTAATGTGATGCTCAAATATGCAGGCTTTGTAAAAGCGCTGCTTGCGACAATTTTAACGGTTATTATTTTGCTAGATGCTGTACAGCTTTGGCATATGTACATTTTAGGGTTTTTAATAGCGACAGTTAGCTATACCTTTGGCAACGCACAGCATGCTATCGTGCCACAACTATTTGAAAAGTCGCTAATGACTGAAATTCAAGCAAAATTTTCATTTGTGAATACGCTGTTGTCAATAGTAGGTCCATCAATTGCTGGGATGCTACTCATCTTTATTGCCTATGATTATTTATTTATCGTTTATGCATTATCGTTAGTGATTATTTGGCTGAGTGTTTTCTTTTTGGATGCGACAGCAACACCCGAAAGGCCGAATGAACAATCGATTTTAGCAGATATAAAAGAGGGCTTTGTAGAGCTATTAGGCAATAAAGCCTTGTTCTATCCGACAATTGCCATTTTATTTGCTAATTTAGCGACAAGCTTTGTTATTGGAGTACAAGTTTTTTATGTAGTCGATGTATTACAGGAGACGAAGGAACAGCTTGGCTTTATGTATTCGATTGCTGCTGTAGGTGGTCTCGTTGGAGCTAAATTACTTCAGCCATTACGTAAAAAATGGACGCGTGGCAAAATCTTCACAACCGTTTATTTAATGGATAGCGTTGTGTTGCTGTTGTTCTTTTTTGCAACGACATGGTGGCAGCTTGGTATACTACTAGCCATTCGTACATGTACATCAGTCATAATCAACATTATTTATTTAGCTATCCGACAAGAATCAACACCAAATCATTTATTAGGACGCGTTGCAGGTACATCATCTATGTTTATGAAGCTTGCATTGCCAGCAGGTTTATTCATAGGTGGGGTATGGGCAGAAATGCTGCCAATTCCTTATATTTTTCTTTTATCAGCAGGTATTGTACTTGCTATTTATATTGTACTGACAAAGCAACAGTTTAGTATTGTGGAGTGAATGATGAATACATAACACCAATTATCAAAGGAAATAAAAGGTATATTTGACGAGAAAGTATTAAAAAAGAATTTACTTCAAAAAAAGGATTATTGATAATAATGCAGAATAAGTTAAGTATCAAAATAAAGAGGTGGTTTAGTTGAAAAAGTATTATTTGTTATTTTTTATCACAGCCTTATTAATTATTTTTGGGAGCATTCCAATTAAAGGCGTTCAAGCGTCTAATGAAATCAGTTTAGATGTTGCTAAACAAGCAGCATTAAACGAACTTAAACAATCTCCTTATGCTGGGGAAATAGATAGTGTAGATAATTTCACATTAAAAACTTATCTCTATGATGTTGATGAAAGTTTATTGGGATACTATCTAACTTACAAAACAGGTGAAGGTAATACAAATCATATTCTAGTCTCGGCCACAACAGATCGTACTCCTATTCTTCAATACGGAGAAGGTATTCTTGATTTTGAATACGAATATCTTTTAGATAAAGGTAAAAAGCTTTATTATCTAGGTCCACTCCAATTCCTTTATGGAAAAGATAATAATGAGGTAATTGGAAAGTTTAATCAGAGTAAAGCTATGATGTTAAAAGACCTTGAAAAGGAAAATAAAATACAATCTCAAGCTTATGAAAAACTTCTAAAGAAAGATATTCCAAGTGTAAAAAAAGATATAAAAAATATAGAAGAATGGAACAAGCTACTATCTTATGACCCATCAAATCAATTTTCTACAATGGCTATTACTTATAAAGTTTTAGGGGTAACTCGATTATGGCAAAGGAGTTCTGGGGTAAATAGCCCAAACTCTGCATGTGGTCCAGCAACTGCAGCAATGGTAGCCAATTACCTAAAAGGTCAAGGATATAATGTAAAGGGAACTGCTGACTATAGTTCCGTAGGGTCATTTATCAATCATATGTATAGTGATCTAGGTACTAATGCATTTGGAACCTCTATGGCCCAATATGTCTCAGGATTACGCACGCATGTAAGAGAAAGCTATGTAGCTACCAAATGGGAAACATGGTCATATAGAGCCTATGGTTACTATGAGCATTACAAAGACATGATTAATTTAAACAAGCCGGTTGGGTTACGATTTGATTATTTTATAAGAGAAGGAACTTATACGGATTATCATTTTGTTGCTGGTATTGGATATGATCATGGAAGTGTGGCAAAGTTTGCAATTAAGGATCCTGATGGGGGATCAGGCAATACAGGTACCATTTGGTTAAACTGGAACGATAACAGCAATGATATGGCAATGGGATTAGTAAATTATATAAATTAAAGGAAATTTGTAATTACTCAGCCCCTCTTCATAAATTTGGAGGGGTTTCTTATTTTCTATCGCTTGAAGGTTTAACTAATAGTGCCCGTTTCTAGTAGTTCTTGAATGGCATGGATTTTTGTTGGACATAATATAGAAGGGATCTCTGTTCCTATTGATTGTTGTCGATTGATTGCTGGATGGATTAAAAATCGCCAACACGACATCACAATGACTCCGTAGACGGTTCAATAGATTACAGCTGGTCTTTGGACGTCCATAATTTAGATGACCCATCCACAGAGAGGTAACACGCACAATTCGTCCTTCTCCTTGTTGTACAGATTTTTAGATGGGCTGAGTAGTTATATAATATTTTTATAACCTAATAAGTAAAGCAAAGGAGGATTCGAGCATGAACTCTATATTTTTATTAATCATTTTAATTTATGCTTTTTTTATAGGGTATAAGTTTATTAAACCAAACTTTAAAAAACCCTTATTTACAACTTTTATTATACTTCTTATTACAAGTACATTATTATTCTTCCTAGTAGATATATTTACTCTCAAGCCACGACCGAATGGAGCGGTTTCTGGTAATGGCAATTTAGGCCTTCTTGTTCTATGCTTCTTAATCCCAAGTTTTCTTAGCCTTTTATTTTTATTGAGTAAAGGGATTTATCAAGGCTTTAAACGGCAACCATTATCTGAATTGAAAAAACATATCACATTTGGAATTGTTTTACTTTTAATAGGGACTATATTGCAAATAACATATATTTCAAGTACATTAAACGCTTTATCAAATCACCCGTATAATCCATTCGAAGAAGGATATAGAGGAAGTATCATTAATCAGTACACGAACACCTTGTTTTTCAATGGGCATATATATGGTATTTTTATTGCAGCAGTAGTTATTGGAACACTTTTAACTCTTAGGTTTAAAAGAGGTAAAGACTACACTAAAATGTAGATACCATAGTAAAGAACTCTCAGGGATATTCCCTTCTTTTCTATAAAAGGGTACAGTGCTTCCAACATCCTCCGATAACTAACCAGAAATATAACCTTCCTATAGTTTCCTAGCGTTTCTGGATACTTAGACAACGGATTGATTAAGCTTTCCAGTAACGCTTCTTTTCTTTCGTCTTCTAGCGTTCCAACTACACTATTTAACTCCACCAATAAACCTTCTCCGTCGAAATTCGCCAACCTTTTCCGCACATATCTATAGCGTTTATGGCCTCTAAAAATTGTTGGAATAGCTTGTGCTACATGAAAACGGTCGATTGTAAAAAATATATTTTTAAAGTGATCACGACATGCCGTAATCCATTGTGCACTATCGCCATTAATAATTAGATAATGTTCGTTTGGATTATACGCATAAGTATCCACCAAAAACCTTTCAAATCCTTCTCAAAAAGGTTCTTTACCCCTGCGATGATAATGTCTAGTTTTGCACGCTTGCCATTTACTTGCCAACCTTCATGAACGGCTGCGATTTTCTCTTCACAACTTTTCTTCCCTTTTCCTTGTCGTTTAATGTAAAGATCATCCACTTCTATAAACAGTACCGTCTTGCAGGGACTTCTGAGGAACTTTGAATGACCTCTGTTTGAAGTAAGTGTTACCGAATGGTTTCATGGCTCATTACAGAGTACCCTAGTAACGTTTCAATCATCTTAGATGCATGACGATAAGATGTTCCAGTGACGGCCATTTCAATCGCTGTTTCTTGGATAAGAGGACTTAGCCCTTTTGTGCCTTTAAATTGTAGATGTTGGTCCAGTAAATAGACATATTTTTCATTTTCGCGATCGTGATAATAATTTCTTGTGATGCTTACAGATCCAAACATACAGTCCATTGTCACTGTACGTTTATCTATTAATTGAAACCTTTTTTATCACGAGTTTGCGCTATCTGTTGATCTAGCTCTTATAAAATATTTGTCCGTGCTATACAGAATGTTTCCTGTAGTAACTTGAATCAATCAATTTCAATCTCTTTCATTGTCGGTAATTTGATGGTATTTTTATTCATAGGGCTCTCTTCTCCTTTTAGTGGTTTTCGCAGACTTTACTATACAGGAAGAAGCCCTTTTTGTGTATCCTAAAAATCTACCGCGTTTCACTGGGCCGCCGCTTAGTTGAAGTTACGATTCAAAAACCGAATCCTAACTTCAACCAAGCGGTTACTTTTCCCCCACAAACATTTTACTCATACCATTTAGACAAGATATGTGGAGTGCTCGATTGCGAAATAGCTGACTTGATTGAGCATGTACCAAACTGGAAATGAGATAATAAATAAAAAGATGCAAAGCAACTATTATTATAGGGGCTTTGCATCTTTCGACTTTAAAGAGGCTTTCCACCGAAAGCTTTTTTTGCAAAATCTGATGCGTTTTTTTGCAAAGTTGCGCGCGAAGCTACAACTATGGGCAGAAATGCTACCAATTCCTTATATTTTCCTTTTATCCTGCATTAACGGACAGTAATGTTTTATGTATCGAAAGCGTAGCGTCAATGTTTATTGTACCGAAAGCAAATGTTTTCTGTGCGAAAGCGAAGCGTCAGCAGATGTTTTCTGTTGCGAAAGCGAAGCGTCAGCAACAACAACGCGACAGGTACAGATACAAGACGCCCACCTCAAGACTAGAGAAAAACAAAAAGGATAGGTGGGCGATAACGGTCCGTAAAAGCCAGATTGAGGCCAACAGGATGTTGGTCACACAAGCATTTTCACAGGATGTGAAGTACTTAGCTTGTGTTCCTTTATCAACAATCAGTGGGGGATGAGGAAAGCCCCCACTGATTGAAGTTTCACTTTATCAGACGGTATGGATACTTAACCTATATCTACCACTTGTAAAAACAAACGAATGTTCGTAAAATAAGAACAAACGTTCCTTGTAGAGGTGAATAATTTGTATAATCAGTGTCCAGAGCGAGCAATTTTTTGTATTGATATGAAGTGTTTTTATGCAAGTTGTATTGCCCTGCTAGAAGGCCTTGATGTGCTGCGGGAGCCGATTGCCATTGTTGGCAATCTTAATCAGGCTGGTAGCATTGTGCTTGCTGCTTCGCCACCAATGAAAGAGCATTTTCATATTCAAACAGGCAGTAGACGTTATGATATACCGAATCATCCAAGTATTAAGTTATTTGAGCCGAAAATGAGCTTCTTTTTACAAATGTCTATTGAGATTACAAAATTAATTATGCAATTTGTTCCGCGAGAAGCAATTTATGTCTATAGCGTCGATGAAAGCTTTGTTGATTTAACAGGAACAGAAAAGCTATGGGGGTCTCCTGAGGAAACCGCGTTGACGATTCAGCGAGCAATTTACAATCAATTTGCTATCCCTTCCTCGATTGGCATGGGACCCAATATGTTAATGGCAAAGCTCGCGCTTGATATAGAGGCGAAATCAACAGGCTTTGCGAGGTGGACCTACCAAGATGTACCGAAAAAACTTTGGCCAGTTACACCACTCTCAAAAATGTGGGGAATTGGGCGGCGTATGGAACATGTTTTAAATAAAAAAGGGATTTTTAGTGTTGGTGATTTAGCACATGCAGAACTTCACATGCTGGAGCAGGAGTTTGGCATTATAGGAAATCAGTTATTTTATCACGCATGGGGCATTGATTTATCTACATTTGAAGAACCAAGTATAAAGGAGCCTATGAGCTTTGGTAAAGGGCAAATGCTGATGCGTGATTATCATACAGAGGAGGAGGTTTTAATTGTATTACTTGAAATGTGTGAGGATATAGCAAAAAGAGCAAGAATGGCTGGTTATATAGGGGCGACTGTTTCACTTGGTATTTCTTATAGTCGCACAGCAATGGAAAAGAGCCTTTATCGCTCTAAAACAATGCTGGAGCCAACGAATGAAACAATGAAAATGTACAATGTTTGCAAGGAGCTATTTGCTATTCATTTTGCACAGCAGCCTGTGCGTCAGCTTTCGTTACGCCTTTCTAATTTACAGCCAGATGGTAGTATCCAGCTTGATTTATTTGATGAGCACAAGGAGCAAAGGCAAATGCTAGGCTATACAATGGATGCGATTCGTGAGCGCTTTGGTGCTACCTCTTTATTGCGTGCTGTTTCATTTACAGAAAGTGGTACGGCATTTCAGCGCGAGCAGCTTGTCGGTGGACATTTAAAGTAAAGGAGTGAACACGATGCTACATGATCGAGGCAATAAGAAGTGGTCTGCGATGATGCTAAGTGAGCATGTAGAAATGCTGCGTGATTTAGAAAAGGAAGAAGTACAGCCAATCACACGTGCAGAATGGGAACTAGAGGATTTACAGCAAATTGTACACTACGCACTGCATACCAAAGCGATAATTCGTCTGATTTTATGGGAAGAAAATGAAATTGTAGGCGTCATTATTTCGTATAATCAAGTGAAATGTGAGCTACTAATGGCGACAGCTACTACAACAAAGCGTGTAGCTATTTCCTCTATTTCCACAGTACAGTTGATGGAAGAATATCATGATTCATTGTAGTGATCGTCAGTTTGTTCATGAATTAATCGTATTTGAGCTAGCTATTCGTACACTAAAGTATGATTTCTCTTTACTACCCACATTCAAAATGCATAGATTTTATGCACATATGCTAGAGCAGTTTGTTGAAAGCTTGCGCATAGAGTATGCGATATGTAAGGAGTTGTTAGCGAAAAAAGGAATTCGCTTAGTACAATTCGTCAAAGTAGATGCTTATTTTTGCGATGTTCAATTAGTGACAGCTGGTGAAGAGCTCACGATTCGCTACGCCAATCAAGCATTAAAAATAGCGGTGGAGGAGTTACTATTCAAAAAGCTAAAAAATGAAAGCCTTTTTCCTCAGAAACATTTATAATGAAATTATTCATTTTGAAAATCGAAATAAAAAGGTGTATTTTATGGAGCAAAATCCAACAGGGAAAAAGCGTATTTTACTTGCGTTGATTTTAAGCTCACTGGCAATGCTAGGGCCATTCAATGTCGATATGTATTTGCCAAGCTTTCCCGAAATAAGCGCAGATTTAGATGTGAAAGCATCACTTGTGCAGCTTAGTTTAACAACGTTTTTATGTGGGCTTGCATTAGGTCAATTTATTATCGGGCCAATTAGTGATGGGGTAGGCAGAAGGAAGCCATTGTTAATTTCTTTAGCGTTGTTTTCCATTTCTTCGCTTCTTTGCGCATTGGCACCGAATATTACGGTGTTAATTATCGGCCGCTTTCTACAAGGGATGACCGCAGCAGGTGGGATTGTGCTATCGCGCGCGGTTGTGAGCGATACTTTTACAGGTAAAGAGTTTGTAAAATTTTATGCGTTACTGATGGTTATTAATGCGACAGCGCCAATGATTGCACCAATGGCGGGTGGTGCTGTTTTACTACTACCATTTGCAACATGGCATACCATTTTTTATTTTTTGAGTGTATTAGGCTTAGTGATTTTACTAATTGTTGCTACCAGATTAAAGGAATCGTTACCATATGAGAGAAGACAGCCGATATCGATTCAGCATTCGCTGAAGACGATGGTGAGCCTTGCTGGCGACCGCTCTTATATTGGCTATGCGTTAATTGTCGGCATTATTCATGGCGGCAGCTTTGCCTATGTAGCAGGTACACCGTTTGTTTATCAAGGTATTTATGGCGTTTCACCACAAGTATTTAGTGTTTTATTTGGTATTAATGGACTTGCGATTATCGCAGGGAGCTTCTCTGTAGGGCGATTGAGCGATAAATTTCATGAGCACAATTTATTGAAAATAGGTGTGCTCATGGCACTTAGCGCTAATACATTATTGCTAGTGATGGCTATGATGCAAGGTCCGCTAGCTTTGATTGTGTTGGCCTTGTTTGTTTATATGTCCTCGATTGGTATCATTTTGACAAGTGCATCAACATTAGCTTTAAAGTCACAAAGACATCGCGCGGGAAGCGCTAGTGCTTTAATTGGTATGTTGCCATTACTGGTTGGTTCTGTGATGGCGCCATTGGTAGGTTTGAATGAAAGCTCAGCAGTACCAATGGGAACAATTATGTTTACTACGTCTTTAATAGGCTGTGTTATTTTCTTTACAATGACAAAAAAGGTGACAAATACTTCAGAAATATAAAGTAAAGCCGCATGACATTAAGTTACTTCATTTGATGTCATGCGGTTTCTTCAATTTGCTCCATGCACAATGAAATTATAACTACCAGGTGTATGAATCAACAAAAGTTAGTTTGTCTTTTACATGATGGAAGTAAACCAATAGTTGACTTATTCTACAAAAATAAACGAACTCTCGCTAGGTAATTAGGCGAGGTTTTTTTATAATGGAAGTAGGGAGGTGGGCGGATGGAGCATTTTCAATTTGCTACAAAGCTGGCTGTGAAACGCAAAGAGTTAGGTGTGACACAGGAGCAAGTGGCACAGTATGTTGGTGTGTCGAAGGCGGCGGTATCGAAATGGGAGAAGGGCCAGAGCTATCCCGATATCACATTGCTGCCAAAGCTAGCGACTTATTTTAATATGACGATAGATGCATTATTAGGCTATGAGCCGCAAATGACAACAGCACATATGAGGAAAATATATGCTGAATTAGCTGAAAAGTTTAGCGAACAGCATTTCGCTGAAGTGCAGCAGGAAATGGAGACACTGCTCGCAGAATATTATGCGTGTTTTCCATTTCTGTTGCAGATGGCACAGCTTTATTTAAATTATTATAAGCGTGCAGATGAGCCTGTCGTGATTTTGCAGCGAGTGGATGGGCTATGTCAGCGCATTATTGAACATTGTGGTGATGTGAAGGTCATTTATGAGGCAGAAATGCTACAAGCATATGCTAAGCTAGAGCAAGGGCAGTTCGAGCAAGTGTTGGAGATTTTAGGTGAGGATGCACATATGCAATATGGAGTAGAACGTCTAATTTCGATGGCGTTGGCGATGCGGGGTGACCATAACAAAGCAAAGGAAATATTGCAGGTTAGTATGTATCAACATATGCTAGGTACGATTAGTAGCGCAACAAATTCGTTGCAATACGAGATGAGCAATGCAAGTTACTTTGATGCCACAGTGCAACGAGTTGAGGCAATGTTGCAATTGTTTTCCATAGGGAAATTAAATATGAATGCAGGGCTAGTCTTTTATTTACAGGCAGCAGCAGGTTATGTACAGCAGCAACGACAGCAGGAGGCGGTGGCATTGCTGAAGAAATACTGTGAAGTATGCTTAAATATTAAATTTCCAATTGAGCTACGGGGAGATAGCTATTTTTACTTATTAGACAATTGGATTGCTAATAATATTCATCTTGGCGCACAGGCACCACGTGATGAGCAATCTATTAAGCAAGATTTACTAATAAGTATAACAAAGCAGCCTATTTTTGCCGAGGTTCTGCAAGATGAAGGGCTACAACAAATGCTACGTAAAGTGGCGAAACATTTACAAATTGAGGAGGAAATGGTATGAGTGCACTTGAACAAGTTCCATGGGCGTTGATTGCACCAATTTTAGTTGTGCAACTTATTTTAATGATTGTTGCGTTAATTGATTTAAAACGTATTTATGCAACGAATGGGCCAAAATGGTTATGGCTTATATTGATTTTAATTAGCGGCATATTAGGCTCCATTGCTTACTTTATTGTTGGGAGAAAACAAGCATGACATTATTACAGGTGGAGCACTTAACAAAAAGTTTTGCAGGAAAAACGGTTGTAGATGATGTGAGCTTCACGCTTGAGCCACTTACAGCTACAGCATTGATTGGACCAAATGGCGCAGGGAAAACAACAACGATGTCAATGATTATAGGGCTTTTACAGCAAACGAATGGTACGGTGACAATGCAAGGTGTGCAGGATATACGGCAAAGCATTGGCTTTTTGCCACAGTATCCGCAGTTTTATCCTTGGCTGTCAGCTTTAGAATATGTAGAAATGGTAGGGAAATTAAGTGGTGTACAAGGTAAATCCATCCGTGAAAAAAGTATTAAAATGCTAGAATACGTGGGGCTAGGAGATGCACTGCATAAAAAAACAGCTACTTTTTCAGGTGGGATGAAGCAGCGTCTCGGTATTGCCCAGGCAATAATCCATGATCCAAAGCTTTTGCTATTAGATGAGCCAGTGTCCGCACTTGACCCTATTGGACGGCAGGAAGTGATGAATTTATTAAAGGAATTGCAGCAGCAGACGACAATTTTATATTCAACGCATATTTTACATGATGCAGAGAAAATGACGGATCAAGTATTATTTCTGAAAAATGGACAATTAGTAGAGCAAGGCTCGTTAGCAGCGATTCAGCAAAAATATGCTGATCCAAAGTATTTGATTCAGTTTGTTGAAGAGCAAGGAGCAGCAAGTTTTGCGGGGCGTTATGCAGGGCAACAGGATGGGCTTTCTGTCTATTTACCAGCACAGCAATCGATGCAGCAAGTGTTGCAATTATTAGCTACAGAGCAACAGGAAATTGTCAAAGTAGAGCGTGTAACAGCAAGCTTAGACGAAATTTTCATGAAGGTGGCCTATCAATGAATGTATTGTTGAAGAAAGAGTTTTTGGAAAGCTGGCGCAGCTTTAAGTTTTTATGGATTCCACTCATTTTTATTTTTTTTGGTGTGACAGAGCCATTAACGAATTATTATATGGAGGATATTTTATCGGCAGTGGGCAATATGCCTGAAGGCTTTCAAATGCTGTTTCCTGAGCTAACAGCAGCGGATATTTTAGCTGCAACAACAGGACAGTACCAGCTGATTGGGCTAATTGTTTTAATTAGTGCATTTATCGGCTCAGTTAGTCGTGAACGGCAAAATGGGACGGCTACATTGTTATATGTGCGCCCAATTTCAGCGATGTCTGTTTTTATTAGTAAATGGCTAATCGCTTCGTTTGTAGGGGTGTTAAGTGCAGTGCTTGGTTATGCCGCTAGCATGTATTATACAGCCATTTTGTTTGGTGGCGTAGCTGCAAGTGATTTTGTGAAAATGTTGTTGACGTATTGTCTGTGGTTACTTTTAGTGATGGCCGTGACAGTGGCGATGAGTGCTGCTTTTCAGACGGGTATCGCCGCCGCAGTCGCGATTATTCTTTTACCGTTTGGCTTATTGATTGATTCAGCAATCGGAGGCTTTTGGGTGTGGACGCCTTGGAAGCTTGCCAATTATGGTGTCGACTTCGTAGCAGGAACAGTGGAAATGAAGGATTTTTGGACCGCATTGTTTGTAGCGGTTGTTGTGATGATTAGCTTTATCGTTATTGGTATTTTCGCAACAAAGCGCAACTGGCGATTAACGAAAGTATAAAGGATTATCGGGAAAGAAGGCTATGCCTGCTTTTCCCGATAAAACGTGGAATAAACTCCGAAAAACGTGGAATAAACTCCGAAAAACGTGGAAT
>NZ_PYWN01000129.1 GCF_003049505.1 Metasolibacillus meyeri | reverse complement strand
CCCACCCGAATCAAATGGGCGGATTTAATTGTCTACTTGACAGGGAGTAGTTCAGGTTTGATGAGCGAATAAGGACTTTGGAACTAGTTTCAATTTCAAAACAGCTCACACATTTTACTAAAATAGAAAGTTGTTCGAAAGTAACCTTTGCTTTCTGCACAACTTTTTATTTTTATTTATGTTGTAAAGGGAAAATAATCACTCAAATAACGTCGTATTAGGAGCAAAAGTATTTAACATTAAGTATTTTCACTTGGCGTATTAGGATAATAAAGCTCTTTACGTAGGCATACGTCTTTATGCTTCAAATGTTCACCTTTAAAACGAAGCCAAATCTCATCGTCTGCCATGACACCATGTGTTTTTCGCACAATGCCCCATCGATTATACGCTTGCATACCCAAGCTTTCTAGAAGTTCATTGGCATTTGCACGTGTTGGTGGGAATGTACGCCACTTCAGCCATTTCTCCAATTCTTCAAGCGTAATATGCCCTTCCATATTTGGTGAAAACTGCTTATTAAAATCGTCAATATAGTTGATGACATATGGGGTGCCGCCATTTGCAGGCTTCAAATCGACTGAGGCAATTACATCGTCCATCCACATCACATCAAATTTCATATAATCAATCATTTATTTCACTTCTTTCGATGAAAAGCTGTTTTAAGTTTAAATCATTTAGTTGCGATAGTAAGACTTGTTTTGCACGACCAAAATCAACCTGACTTGATTCAAGAGCATCCAGTAACGCTGCTTTATCAATAAAAGCTGGCCCTGTATAAAGGGCAAGTTGTTTTAAAAAGCTAGAGTTAAAGGGTTTCGCTTTTACTTTACGCTTTAAAATCGTTAGCGGTTTACCTGATGGATAATCTCTTTCGTCAGATAGTAAGCTTAGCCCATTATCAAAAATTGGAGCGAGCTGCCACGATTTCTTAACGGGATTATATAAAAACAAAATGTTATTGGTATGACGATCTTCATTTAAAATCAGTGCATCAAAGGCAAGTAATCGAGCAATTTCTTGTCGTACATTCAGGTCTGTAAAATTTTGCACCTGCTGCATGATTTGCTCAAACTTTTCATGAGTTGATAAAGATTTATCGTTTAAAATCGGGTCTGTTGAGGTAAAGTTTGCTTCAAATAAACGTTCAAGCGTGACTTCCTGAAGTGTTCCTCTGAAATCATGGGAGTAACAACCTACAAATGTTTCACCATCGGGTAATACAATTTTGCAAGGATAGTACTTTACATATTCTTTTTCTTGTAACGTAGAATGAGCGAGAACAAACGAAGCTAACACTTCAGCCTGCCCTTCATAGCCACGTGTATTTTGTTTGACCCACTTATCACCAACGCGCCATTTGGATTGGTCTCCTTTACTAGATGTACTAATAATGCGCACTGCATCAGCAGGTATATGAATAGTTTCCATGCGTCTCACGTCCATTTTACTTGAGTTTTTTCTATTTAAAACTAAAAGTAGCCCGGTTCTCAGAAGGAACACGGGCTTAATCGTTACAATTATTATAGTATGTGTTGAATTAACTCGTCAAATATATTAGGTATGATGAGGAATTTTTTTGAGCCATTCGTCACAAGTACTATTTATTGATAAGATTCCTCCAACAAGTTCTCTGCAACATTTATATTCTTTCCAAACAACTTGAATTTTAGAGAAAGAGTTTTAAAATCAGTATTTTCAACCTTTCAAAAAATGGCGGTACTTCTATGACGAGTATCCGCAGGGGCAAATGGGTATCTGAGCTTGCTTTTTGGTTAACCATCAGTCTTTAGAAAAGTACTAGGCATCACAACAAGAACGACTGTCCCTTTCGCACAAAGCGTATCTTCAGCATAAATCTCGGCATCTACCTTCCATTTTTTCGGATGGATTTCTTCAACGGTTCCAACAGCTTTTAATGGAACATGCTGTGGTGTTGGTTTTAGAAATTCGACATTGAGACTAGCCGTTACAAAGCGTGGAGGCTCAGCGCCATCACCAATTTCATGCCCGTTTTTACGGTGCAAAGCAAGGGAGGCAGAGCCTGTGCCATGGCAATCCATCAATGATGCGAGAATTCCACCATATAGAAAGCCAGGAATCCCCATATATTTTGAGTCAGGTGTAAAAATAGTAACAGTCTTTTCTTCTTCCCAGCCTGTTCGAAGGTGATGTCCATCTTTATTTAGTCGACCACAGCCGTAACACC
>NZ_PYWN01000128.1 GCF_003049505.1 Metasolibacillus meyeri | reverse complement strand
ACCTGCATCGTGCAGGCCTCCTCTTCAAAATCTGTGACATCCGCCGGAGGCTTAACTTAAATCAACAGAGTATTTGGGACTCCATCTGATTCCATTACTTTTCTCGCAGTTCTCCCGCCTCTTATGGCAATGGGGAACTTCTGTATCTGTCGCTTCGCTTTCGATACAAAAAAACAATGTTGAATTAAGTTAAAGCATTTCTGAAGTTGTTTTTGCTTGCATGTGTAATTGTAAGTAGTCTGGGCCACCTGCTTTAGAGTCTGTACCTGACATGTTGAAACCACCAAATGGTTGGTAGCCTACAATAGCACCTGTACAGCCTCGGTTAAAGTAAAGGTTTCCTACATGGAACTCTTCACGCGCTTTTTCTTGGTTGAAGCGGTTGCTGGTAATAACAGCACCTGTTAAACCGTATTCTGTATCGTTTGCAATTTCAATTGCTTCGTCGAAATCTTTTGCTTTCGCAATCGCTACAACTGGTCCAAAGATTTCTTCTTTCATAATACGTGCAGATGGAGCTACATCTGCAAATACAGTTGGATGTACGAAGTAACCAACAGAATCATCTGCTGTGCCGCCTGCAACTAGACGTCCTTCGCCTTTTCCGATTTCAATGTACTCTGTTACTTTATTAAATGCCGCTTGGTCAATTACTGTTGCCATGAAGTTTGATGGATCTGCTGGATCACCAACAGTTAACGCTTTTGTTAACTCTTCTACACGGTTGACAACTTGCTCATAGACATCTTCTACGATAACTGCACGTGAACATGCTGAACATTTTTGACCAGAGAAGCCAAATGCTGATTTTACGATTGATTGTGCCGCTAATTCAAGATCTGCCTCTTTATCGACAACAATTGTATCTTTACCGCCCATCTCAGCGATAACGCGTTTAATCCAAATTTGACCTTCATTTAATACAGAAGCGCGTTGGTTAATACGTAAACCAACATCACGTGAACCTGTGAAGCTGATGAAGCGTGTGCGTGGGTGATCCACTAAGTAGTCCCCTACTTCCGCACCGCTACCTGGTACGTAGTTCACTACGCCTGCTGGTAAGCCTGCTTCTTCTAATACTTCAATAAATTTGTAAGCGACAACTGGTGTTGTTGAAGCTGGTTTTAATAATACTGTGTTTCCTGTAACAACTGCTGCTACTGTTGTACCAGCCATAATTGCAAATGGGAAGTTCCAAGGAGAGATAACGATACCAACTCCTAATGGAATATAATCATAACGGTTATATTCGCCTGGACGGCTTTCTACTGGTTGACCACCTTTAATGCGTAGCATTTGACGACCATAGTATTCTAAGAAGTCGATTGCTTCAGCCGTATCTGCATCTGCCTCGTTCCATGGTTTACCAGCTTCTTTTGTTAACAAAGCTGAGAATTCAAATTTACGACGACGGATAATTGCAGCTGCTTTAAATAATACGTCTGCGCGAATAGCAGGATCTACTTTTTTCCATGTTTTGAATGTTTCATCTGCAATTTGCATTGCTTTTTCAGCAAGATCACGTGAAGCTTTCGATACGCGACCAATCACTTCTGTTTTCTTAGCTGGGTTGTAAGAAACGATTTTGTCTTCTGTTGTGATGCGCTCGCCACCAATAATTAATGGGTAATCTTGACCTAAGTAGCTATCAACTAATTTTAAGCCAGCTAAATATGCATCTTTGTTTTCTTGTTGTGTAAAATCTGTGAATGGCTCGTGTTTATATGGAATCATGAAAAATCCTCCTAAATTAATTTTTATAATATTTTTAAATGTCACTTCGTGCAAAAAAAATTTGCACTTAATCACACTTTATATTTATAATAATGCAAAAGATTATTGCTTTTTTCAAGTATAATCTTTTAAAAATTTACGAAAATTTGAGGTGCTTGCATTGTTTGAGCAGCAAAGACAACTCATTCCCTTTTATATACATGCAATTGAGCATATTTCTGTAGGGATTCACGCAATTGATACCGAAGGCAAAACATTGCTTTATAATGCAAAAATGAAAGAGATAGAAGGCTATGCTTTTGAAGAAATGACAAGCCATTCCCTCTTTGAGCTTTTCGCATTTCGCAAAAAAGATAGTACATTATGGCGCGTTTTACAAACGGGACGCAAAGAAATGAATGTCAAACAAACATATCGCAATAAAGATGGTCATGAAATTACAACGCTAAATGACACATTCCCTATTTTCGATGAAGATAAACTTATCGGTGCAATTGAGTTCGCACGCGATATTACATCTTTAGAAAAGCTGATATATCAGCCTTTACGAAGATATGGTGAGCCACTGACATTCGATTCTATTTCAGCTGTTTCTAGTGCGATGAAACAAGTAATGACACATGCAAAAAAAGCAGCGCATGCCCGTATTCCCGTTGTACTTATTGGAGATTCTGGCACTGGTAAAGATTTAATTGCCGAAAGCATTCATCATGCATTATTGCCAAATAACGATGATTTTATTACATTTTTCAGTAGACGCGATGAACATATTGTAGAAAAAATTCGCAGCCATTTACAGGCTGGTGGTAACTATACGTTCTTCTTTGAACGCATTGAATTTTTATCGATTGATATGCAAGAACAACTGCTTCATATTTTGAAGGAGTTGTCAGTAACACAACATATGATTATCGGTAGCATTGGCAGTGACCCAATCGACTTAATTAGCGATGGACAATTGTTAAAGGAGCTTTATTATTTTTTCGCTAATTTAACGATTTCCATACCACCATTATGCGAGCGTAAGGAAGATATCGAGCCTTTTGTCACGGATTATTTTGCTCGTCACCGCGCGCGCTTCGCCTCATCAATTCAAGGTCTATCGCCGGAGGTAATGCGGCTATTTATGAGCCATGATTGGCCAGGTAACTTGAAGGAATTAGAGTTGCTACTTGATGAAATTGCAGCGGTTATAACGAATGAGGAAGTCGTCACATTTGAAATGCTACCACTGCATTTCCGCTTTAAAGTGCAACAAGTAGATACACCAACAAGCCTGATTTTAAACGATGAGCAACTTCTGCCGCTTGATGAATATTTGCGTGATGCTGAAGTGTTTTACGTACAAAGTGTTTTGAAAATGCATAATGGCAATGTAACAAAAGCAGCAGCAGCACTCGGTATGAGCAGACAAAACTTACAATATCGTCTGAGGAAATGGAAACAATATGATTAAATAGCAAAATAGAACCCTCAAAACGTTAGAGGGTTCTATTTTGTGTGTCTTATTCGATTTGCTATTTTTGCCCTGACTGATCAATCCATTCCTGTAGCTTATCTTTCAGCGGTTGAAAACCTGCTGCATCATCTTCATCAAGGCGCTCTTGCAATGTTTTGCGTTGTTCCTTTTTGAAATGGGTAGGCTCTTCCTGCAACGCACGAATTGACAAGCTAATTTTTTGTGATCCACGTTCAATTTCTAATATCTTCACCGTAATCTCATCGCCAACTTTTAAAAAATGACTAACATCCTTTACAAACCCATACGTAATTTCCGATATGTGTACAAGCCCTTGCGTTTGCTCATCTAGCGCTACAAATGCCCCGTATGGTTGAATTCCAGTTACATTTCCAGTTAGCACGTCACCTACTTTGTATTGTTTTTCCATCACACGTTCCTACCTTCTGTGTCTTATATACGAAAATGTCATGTTAAATTATAACATAATGCACTATACAGAACAAAGGAACGCTTCAGTGAGGCTTATGGATATTTTTTCGCCAACAGCGCATTGTGGATCGTTCGATAATCTAGCTGCTCCTTCGTTGAAACGTCCTCTAAAAGCGTTGTCGCAATAGGGGCAACCGCGCTGTTTTCAGCTATTAAAAATTGCAGAAGCTCCTTATTCGATTCCTCAGTTAAAATTTTCAGCATCATTAATTCATAATAGCCTGCAAGATGCTGCGTATATCGATCATATTGTTCATCCAGCAATGTTCGCTCTAAAAGAAGTGCTGATTTTGCTGCTTCTTTAAAAGGCACGACAAGCTCACCAGCATAAAAATAATGCTCCGCTTTTATGACTTCAAAAAAGCCGATTGTTTCAGGAGAAAATGCCGTAAATAACTCATCTAGAATCGTGGTGTAATCAAAAACGAGCTGCTTTTTTTCACCAAGCTCCATTAAGACAAAACCCTCGTCCTTTGCTGCTGCTATGATTTCAGGTGTGTATGCTATCGAATGATACAGCTCGCTAAGTGCCTTCACCTTATCGATATACATTTGCACATCGTTTATTTCTTCAGCATCATCTTGTTGTTGCTTTAACAACATTAATTTTGGTGAGCGTAATTTTTCGATTGTTTCATTTTGAAAAATAGTTAACTGTCCCTGCCAAGCTCCTTGTGCATAGTATGCCATCGACGCATCACTTGTATAAAATTGATAGCTTGCTTCCGCATTTTGCACATATGCCAAAGAATGAAATTGTTCTTCTGTTAGATGTAACGCTTTCCGCTGTCGCTCTTTTTCCTCTTTATAAATCGGTGCGAAAGCTTGGCGCCACGTTTCGAACTCCTTTTTCGCTAGAGCGAATCGCTCCATATTTGCACGCTCGATTTCATTCATCGCTTGCATCTCCTGCTGCTGTTGTATAGCATAAAGCGGCACTAATATCGCTAAAATACAAGCACTCGCAAGCGATACAATCCACAGGCTTCGCTTTTTTCTTTTTCTTGGTAGCTGATTTGGCAAATTCGCCGTGATTTTTTCAGCATTGACGAGCGAGGGCATGCGGTCATAATGATTTTTTAGCTTCGTCATTCGTGCTTCGAATTGCTTGTCATCCATTGTACGCTCCTCCTTGCTGTAAAATGGTTTTTAATTGCTCTTTAGCACGCATTAAGCGCACTTTTACTGTAGACAGGGAAATCGCTAAAACCTCTGCAATTTCTTCATACTTACACTCATGAAAATAATATAGAATGATTGGGATACGATATTTTTCATCCAATGCGAAAATCGCTTCATGTAGCGCTAAATCCTCTGTATCCATCTGTACAACAGGCGCTGTCTCCTTCTGCAATTTATCCTTTTTTCGCTTTTCACGCTCCTCCTTGCGATAATAATCACGCACTGTATTTAAGGTTATTTTATAAATCCATGTCGTAAATTTCCCTTGATCAAATTGCACTAAAAAACGCTGCAACTTAATAAACACTTCCTGTGTCACGTCTTGCACATCATTACTGTGTACACCGCATTGAAAGGAGAATTTTTCCACTGTTTGATAATGTAATCGCACAAGCTCGACATATGCTTCCTTGTCCCCTCTAGCTGCTCGCTTTAACAGCAACTGCTCCATAATGCTTCCTCCTTCCGTTTTTCCTAGCAATGATACGATTGTTTTCTCACTTTTGTTACATTGATTCAAATAAAGTTTTATTTCTGCAAAAAGTGTTGTAGAATAAATACTTGTTTTAAATATTAAGGAGGGTTTTCTTTGGCTTCACGAGAGCATTTTACATCAAAGATTGGCTTTATTTTAGCTGCTGCTGGTAGCGCAATTGGCATTGGCGCTATATGGAAATTTCCATATATGGTTGGTACAAATGGCGGCAGTGTTTTTATTTTATTATTCATTATTTGCACATTACTATTAGGGCTTCCTATTTTAATTGCTGAATTTATGATTGGACGTCGCGGACAAGCTGGGGCTATTCAATCGTTTAAAAAACAAGCACCAAATCGCCCATGGTTTTTAGTCGGATGGCTTGGTGTAATTACGAGTGGTTTAATTTTATCGTTTTACAGCGTTGTTGGCGGCTGGATTTTAAGCTATTTAATGCGAGCATTAACATTCCGTTTGTCGGGACAAAGTGTTGATTTCTCACAGCTATTTCAACAAGTCATCGAAAATCCAATCGAGGTCATTATCGCGCAAGGCGCATTTATGCTCATGACATTACTCATTGTACAAGCTGGTGTGAAAGATGGTATCGAAGTGGCAAGCAAATGGATGATGCCACTGCTCTTTGTCTTTTTCGTTTTATTATGTATTCGCTCCTTAACGCTTGAGGGGGCAATGGAAGGTGTACGCTTCATGTTTGTGCCAGATTGGTCATACTTCAATGGTGAAACCTTTTTATTAGCGCTTGGTCAAGCCTTTTTCTCTCTTAGTGTCGGGATTTGTATTATGATTACATATGCCTCATACTTACCAAAGGAAGAAAACATCGTTAGCTCTGGTGTGAATGTGGCAACAATGAACATTATTATTTCGTTGCTTGCAGGACTTGTTATTTTTCCTGCGGTATTTGCACTAGGCTATTCGCCAGCAGAGGGTCCTGGACTTATCTTTATGATGATTCCTGCTGTTTTTGAGCAGCTACCATTTGGTCAAATACTTTTAATTATTTTCTTTATTTTATTACTATTCGCAACAATTACGTCGGCGATTTCCTTGCTTGAAGTTGTTGTTTCTAACAGCATTGGTGAACGTACACATTTACGCAAAAAGGCTTCATGGTTATTTGCTGCAATTATTTTTATCGTCGGTTTGCCGAGCGCTTTATCTTTCGGCGTCTTATCAAATATAACGCTTTTCAATAAATCAATCTTTGATTTTATGGACTATTTAACGAATAGCATAGCAATGCCAATCGGTGCACTACTTATTGCGTGGTTTGCTGGCTACCATTATCAAAAGCAGCTAGCACAGCAAGAGTTGCAAACTGCGCCTTTATTATTTATAGTTTGGTATGTCATCGTGCGCTATATTGCACCAATTGCGATTATCGTTATTTTAGTGCGTGGTATAATCAGTTAAAAAAAAGCGATTGGGAAAAGAAAACTTCCCAATCGCTTTTTTTAAAAGGAAATCACATTCCCTTTTTGTTATATAATGCATTTTGCTTCAAATTTTATCGCAATTAATTTATAAGCCATTTCGACGCAATGCTCAAATGGAATCCACTGTTCATAGGAGTGCTCATACACCGCTTGAATAACCTTTGCTAAATCGCTTGGGTCATCTATCCCTTGCAAAGCAGCAACGACATCCGCCGCTTCTGTATCATAGTTCCCTTCACCTAATTGAAATGGGTCCCATTCCTCAAGCACTTTAACAGCCTTTTGATTCATTTCGATATTTTCCAATTTTACTAGTCCCCTAAATTATTATGTTTATATGATTCGTATGTTAGTATCATCTTAACGCAACAAGGTACAACTTTTCAATCTAAATTGCTTTATTGTCGGTGTTTGATGGGTTTCAAAGTATTTTTGTTAATGTATTATGGTGCAAGTTGATGTATTTAATTGGGACTGTTTTTGGTTGTTTTGGGGCTGAATTGGGGCTAATAAAAATTGGCGGCGTGTGTGTAGGAATGGGCGGGTTTTAATGGATTGAGGCTGATGGCTTCAATCTTTTTTATTTCTTCTCTACGATTGTCTATATAGCGTTTTATACTCTCATTTTCCAACAATGTGTATGCTTTATTCTAGCTCAAAATTCTATTTACAACCGCTTGTAAATTATTTTGAAAGTTGGGGTCATTCTGCTTGGCGTATTTAAACATTTCCGCTACTTCTTTTGTTTGTTGTGCTACATTAGATAGACCCTGTTGTCCATTTGTTAATACATACTTTAAATTTCGTATACGTGCCTTAAAACTGTTTATAGGTATATTTAACCTTGCACAAATATCTTGCAAAGTATTATAAATTAAACCACTAGCTTCATAATGATGATAATAATAAACTACAATGTCATCTGTTAATAGCCAACTATGCATCAATATTTACCTCCATCAATTAATAAATAAATTATACTAATAAATAAGTAATAATGCTTTTGTTAACAATTTTACTTGGAACTAAAAAGCACCCACAGTTCTATTGTGAGTGCCTTCCCCATCTATTTAACAATCCTCAAATGTTGCTTTTTATTGAGCCTCAACTTTACAGGCTTCCCATACCGTACATATATCGCCTCGCCTTTGCTGTTTCTGAACGTGTTAGGCGTGTCCATTCCCTGTGTAGCCATGAATTCCTCCATTAAATCTAAATGACCGTCAAAACGTCGTATTGCGCTCATAGCTGTCATGCTTTGGACTGCAAAGTGCATAATATCATCATTCATATACTCTATAATTAACTCTAGGATTCTTTCACCGATTCTTTCATGTGGTTGAAGCCCTAGCTCCTGAATAGCTTCTACAGTTGAATAGTAGTCCTTTATTTCGTATTTAGCGCCGTCAAAGGTTTTTTCGATTGGGAATATGTTCATAAACTCATGCAGCGTGAGCAAGCTCATAATGCCCTTTAAGCCTGCTATAAATTCAAAGCATGTGACCGCTTCTTCATAATTCTTTAGCTTGGGATACGTCCCTACAGCTCTCACACCATAAAAGATAATCTTCGGTATATACTTTGATTGGTCAGCCCCTTCCTCTGTAGGACAAGCCTTTAATGAACGGATATAGGCTTTTATATAAAGTTTGTGCTTGTTCATTTCGTCTACTGGATTGTGCTTCTTATGCATGCTCTATCACTCCTAGTTAGTTGATTAAATGAAGGAGCAGCCACACTAAAATAGTTGAAGCCGCTCGCTGTTTTTGATATAGTCAAATTGTTTTTAGTTTTCATTAGTCACTGTTGGCGCAGTGGCTTTTTTTGTTTTATTGTGGGACTCCCCTTCACGATAATGTCGAATAAATCTTTTGAATATCCCTCAACCTTATTGACCTTTTCTTGCATATCTTTCACTAAAGGATGTAACGCCATATCAATGAGACGAATCATATCTTGCATTTCTACTATTGAATGCGCGGCCATTCCTCTATCCTCATGCCATTTATTGAATGTGATTTCATCTAATTGATGTAACAAACGCCCCACAGCTCCTTGTACCACCTTTAGCTCTGTCATTTGAGCTGATAGTGCATAAACTTCAAAATCATTGTCCTGGACTAATGATTTCACTTTGCCTGCTATTTGTTTCATTCTGCTTCCTCCATTTCTTTAGCAAATACTTCTTCATCACCGCGCATTGCTGCATACGCAAAGTCGTACACAAACTTTAGCCCTTTCTCGCTTTTAAGTGCTAGCACTATTCTAATAATCTGTAGACGGTAGTGTATTTTCATGTCGTCACGATAGCGCCCTTTCACCAGCTCTTGCACACCTTCAAGCAACTGTTTATAGTGCTTACTCATTCGCATAAACAGTTCCCCCATTCATCACCCAAGCCCTTACCTCTGCATAGTCGATTGGAATTCGTCCGTTCAACTGTATGAACATCTTCGTATTTTGACGCTCTGCTAACGCATTCCAATGTTCCGCGCTGTAGTCCTCTAAAATGGCTATGTTTGTCCCTTCGATGAAGTCGATATTTTTAATCCCTTTCATTAACCTGTTCCTCCTGTTTTTGATTTGATGTAATTTCGGCTATACATTTTAATGCAGTGTTTATTTTTTCGTTTACCACCTCAGCAAAATATCGGTAACGCTCGAAATCATACGCGACTAGCAACATGTCCTCTTTTTCTTTTGCAGGTTCATACTTATCAAAGAAATCCAACATCATTTCATCTTGCATGAAGTGCGCTATTTTTAATGCTGCTTCTAAATCAAGCAATAAGCCTTCCTGTTTCATTTGCTTCACTCTCCTTTAATTTTGCGTAGCGCGCTTTATACATCGTCTAATTTCTGCCACTTCTAAATCTGTTAATAGCGCATGATAGCGTATAAGCCATTTAAGTCTGTGCTGGTACTTATGCACATCTGTAATGTTATCGTTGTGCTGTTTATATTTTTCTTTGATGTACATTTGGCGTTGCTGAATTGATTTCATCGTGTTTCCTCACACCTTTCACCAGCCTTTGCAATCGTCTGTGTTAGCAATGATGTGTAAGCCATCATCCTTAAAGCGCGGCGTATTGGATAGCCATTCGCCTTGTACCGTGCGGCATGTTTGTGATAAATCGCCTTGCTACGTATGATTTGCTCATGTGTGAGTTTTTTCATCTGTGCCAGCTCCTTTCATTTGATAAATTCGCGGTTTATTTCTAGTCCATTCACCGCTTCCCTTTGATGGGGTTTTGTAAACTTTTATATTACCAATGTAAATTAAAAAGTTGCAAAAAGCAAGTATTTTGTAAAAATAAATATTGCTATTAGCAATTTATTTATTGTCATAGACAACTTAAATTATGATATAATAGGTCTAGGAGGTGTTTAAATGGCTTTAACAATGGGAGAAAAAATTAAAGTTCTGTTGAGCCGAAAAAATATGTCTGTTCAGGACTTAGCAGAGCTATTGGGTCAATCAAGACAAAACATTAATACAAAGCTAAAAAAAGATAATTTTAGCGAACAAGACTTACGAAAAATTGCTGACGTCTTGGATGTTGAATTTGAAGGGTTCTTCTTCTTAAAAAATGGCGACAAAATCTAATAGCAACCACACAAAAAAGCATCTACTCTCACAGAGCGGATGCTTCAGGTATTTCACTATTTAGTATGTGCCTTAGGTCTTGTTCTTTTAATTTTCTTAATCAAAATACACCGTATGTATTTCCGTTAATACTGTTTAAAAAGCAGTTGCAATTTTATAAATATGTTAATATTCAATCTACATTACTTCCTTGAATTTAGTTAAAGTATTTTTATCAAATAATTCCCTAAT
>NZ_PYWN01000127.1 GCF_003049505.1 Metasolibacillus meyeri | reverse complement strand
ACAGAAAAGTCAGATTTATTTTTCGTATTGAATTATTTTAATGCGACGCTAGTGCAATTATATTTTTCCTTAAAAATGTAGAATTTAAACTCTTCACTTGCAAAATTCCTACACCCTATTCACTCATAAAATTAAAAAAATGGGTTATGTTATACATGTAGAATGGAGGGAATAGATAATGAATCGCTTCCTAATAATACTTTGCCTTATGCTTATAAGCAGTTTCTTCATGGTGCCAACTAGTAGTGCACAACAAACACCTTCACAAGAAGAAATATATGCTCAACGAATGTCCAAGTATTATGAATTTGAAAGCCCGATTGTTCCTTGGTATTATCTTGCTGCAATTGACCAATATGAACGTAATATTCAAGCAGTACGAAAAGATATACCAACGCGTGAAGGTATACTTTCAATTCAATTTCCTACGCATTTTTGGTCTGGTCCCTTTAACCCCTCTGCACAAGATACTTCACCTGCAACGATTGCCTATTTTGGTGGCAATGGACTCGATGGCAATAACGATGGGACGGCAGATCAAACACAAGATGCAGATGTGTTACGCACACTTGTGAGCTATTTGCATCAAGCCCATGCTACGTCAGGTACATTCCAAGCAGCATTAGAGGAATATTACGAAAATGAACAGACAATTAATCAAATTCATGTCATCGCAAGTATTTATAAAAAATACAATACCATCGCCTTAGCCGAGCGAGCGTTCCCTATTCCAATTCGCGCAAATTACAGCTACAAAGGGACTTGGGGAGCAAGTAGAGGCTGGGGTGGAAGAAGAATACACGAAGGCACCGATTTGTTTGCAAGCTATGGGACACCTGTTCACTCTACTTCTTATGGCGTTATTGAAGTAATGGGTTGGAATGAGTATGGTGGCTGGCGCATTGGCATTCGCGACTTGCATAATACGTACCATTACTATGCACATTTATCCTCATTCCATCCTGATTTAGCGATTGGGGATATTGTAGAGCCGGGCGCCATCATTGGCTATGTCGGCAGCTCTGGCTATGGCAAGGAAGGAACATCAGGCAAATTCCCACCTCATTTACACTATGGTATGTATAAATTTGATGGACGCAACGAATGGGCATTCGATCCATTCCCCTCACTTTTAATTTGGGAACGCCAAGCAAAAAAAGGGGATTAAAAAAGCGCATGAAATCAACTGCACAACTTTGATTTCATGCGTCACCCTATTTCAAAAATAACAAACCTGTCCGCATCATCTCTTTGATAAATCGAACTAGCATAATTAATGCGGCTAAATAAAATAAAGCAGCTCCAAAAACAATAGACAGTTGAAAATTCTCCTCTATATTCATACCAAAAGAAAATGCTAAAAGCGCGGCAAACGTGACAAACATGCCAAATCGTTCTACTTTTTTATATGCTTGCACGCTATCTGTTTGTTCAGCAAGGGGCTGTAGTATATAAATAATGATTACTAAGACTAAATATTTAAATATCAGCAGTAACCAGCTCACAATATCCTCTAAAATAATTTGTTGTGTATACCACTTTGCTGAAAATAGTTCATCCCCTATAATAATGAGCATAACGCTATAAAGGACACCTTTTAATTTGCTCTTTTCAGGTATTTTCCATACGCCATAAAAGATGATGACCAGCGACACTATATATACATATGGTAAAAAAAAGGTGAAAATTGAACAAATCACCCCTCTGTGTAACCATTTTAATGCGATTTGCCATTGCTCAGTCATCTTGCATCATCTCCTGTCGTATTTCTTTGACAACATCGCGTGAGAATGGTGGAAAAAATACAACGCCAGGACTATGAAGTATTGTGCCATCTATCGTTTCCAACATATAGTGTTGATATTGATAGCTATACAGCTTTCCTTCTTCACTTAGCTCATAAACTAGCTTCAACCAGCGACCTTCCATTGTATATGGCAGTAAATCAATGTCTTCCTCCCCCTTTATACCAACACGCTGTATCACTTTTCTTTCATTCCACAGCTCATAACCGCTGACGGAAGAAGGCGGGGTAAACGCTTTGATTGTTGTCATATCTGTTTCAAATGTTTCAATACGATACTTTGTATCCTGCCCTATTCCACCGTTCTCTAAATCTTTTCCTCCAAGTATTTCAATGAATTCGACATCAAAGGGAATTTCTTGACCATCTGAAAAAATAGCATATGCTTCAATTGGTGAGCGCTTACTCATCACCTTGATTATATCTGCAGGTTTGAGCTCAAGTGTGACATCCGTTGTCATGTGATGTGCTGTACTCCCTAATCTCACACCATTTAATCCAATTATCGGAAGACTTGTATCGTTAATTACAATACTTTGTATCGTTTTTCCAAAGTCTTTTTTATTGATAATGGCATGAACATAAATGGACTTAAAGTCTTGCTCCGTCTTCAAACTAACTGATATCGGATAAATATACGGCTGTGGTAACTGCTGCGCTTCATAATAAGCACTATTCCAAATCCATGACACAGCAATGACAACGACAAGCCCCCATTGTTTGCGCCATTTTTTATGATTTCTTCCAAAGACCCATACCATCACTACTAGGAGAGCTGTACAAATACTAGCCAACCAATATGGGTTCGTTAATAGTTGTGATAGCCCAGCTGCTTGGTTGTTCTGCTCAAAACTTGGTGCTGTGGATACAAGCCAAATAAAATAAGCAACAGCTGCTGTTACGGGGATGGATAAAAAGATTGGTAGCCATTTTTTTCGATGCTTTTCCTTTGTTGCACGCTCAATACCCATTATCGCTCGCCTATGTAATGCTGATGGTTGCTCAATCTGCTGCATTTCATCCTTTAAAGATTTCATCTGCTATCCCCTCCTCCTCAAGCTTTGCCTTCAATTTTTTTAATGCGCGATATAAAATCGTTTTCGTTGTGCCAAGCTTTAATTGCAAAACATCTGCAATTTGCTCAAACGTAAAATCCTCATAATATTTCAGTAAAACGACATGCTTTTCTTCCATTGATAAATGCTCCATCACACTTTGCAATGTGAAATGCATATCAAGCTCTATCGGTTCCTCGATTGCATATGTATCGTGTAACTCTTCATAATGCGGTCGCTTTTTTAACAGGTCATGTGCACAATTGATTAAAATGCGAATGAGCCATGTTTTAAAATAGCTGACTTCGCGCAATTGTTGGATCGCTTTATAGGAGCGATAAGCACATTCCTGCACAATATCCAGCGCATCGTCCTGATTTTTCGCATACACATAGGCCATCGCATACAGCTCCTGCTCATACTGCTGAAAAAGTGCAATATATGCCGCATCCTCCCCTCTTTGCGCTTGTCGTATTAGCTGTTCATTCACATTTTTCACCTCTCTATACCAATTAGACTGCCATTTTTTCAATTTAGCTTGCACTTTTAGAAACTTTTTTCGGATATTTTAAAATTCGCTGATATATTATCGAAAACCGCTGATATAATTTAAAAATCGCCGATATATTATCGGAAACCGCCGATATATTTCAAAAACCGCTGATATGTTATCGGAAACCGCTGATATAACTCTAAAATCGCTGATATATTATCGGAAACCGCTGATATCTCTCAAAAACCCACAGACAGATTGCAAATTCAGCCGATAAAAAAAGACTATTAAGCTGGATGCTCAATAGTCACTTCCTTTATACAATCGCCATAATTACACATGCCCATGCAGCAATAAATAGGAGCCCACCAAGTGGTGTAATCGCGCCTAGCTTTTTCACACCTGTGACAGCTAATATGTAAAGACTTCCTGAAAATAGCGCAATGCCTGCTACCATTAAATAGCTTGCCCATTGTAAAACACTTGTCGTTCCTAAAATAGCATCATAGCCTAAAATACCGACAGCGATTAGCCCTAACGCATGATACATATGATACTGTACAGCAGTTTCCCAAATCGCTGCATATCTCGGCTCTGGAAATTTATCTTTTAATGCATGTGCACCAAATGCACCTAACACAATCGCTAATAAAGCGAGACTAGCACCTAATACTAAGGCAAATGTCATACTACCAACCTTCTTTCTTTATCAGTTATATCTCGTTCAGCGTTTTACACTGAATCAAAATAAAAATTACCCCATTCATTATACGTCTATTTTGCTAACATTTTCTACTTTCTTTAGCGAAAAAGCTTGCTTATAAACTTTTTTTATTTTCATCCAAACATTATATTGTGTAGTGAATTTTAAAGTGTTATAATTTTCAAAAAATTAAAATAAAGAAGGTTGTTCACACTATGCAGTACTCAGACAGAATTTTAAATACCCCCTCTTCATTTATTCGAAATATTTTAAAGGTAACGGAGGCAAATGATGTGATATCATTTGCAGGTGGATTACCCAACCCCATTTCATTTCCACTAGAGGATATGCATACGTCCATCGATCGTGCAATGAAACAACATGGTGCTAAACTATTCCAATATGCCTCAACGCAAGGCTATTTACCTTTACGTCAATATATCGCAGATAAATATAATCGTCGCTATAGCTTACAAATTAATCCTGATGACATATTACTAACAACAGGCTCACAGCAAGCACTAGAGCTATTAGCAAAAGTGTTAATTAATAAAGGCGATGGTATCATAATAGAAGAACCAGGATATTTAGGCGCAATTCAAGCATTTACATTAGCGGAGCCTACCTTTTATCCTGTAACATTAGAGCATGATGGACTCAATTTAGAGCAACTCGAGCAAGCATTACAGCAGCCAAATGTGAAGTTCATTTATACCGTACCCAATTTCCAAAATCCAACTGGACTTACGTACTCACTTGAAAAGCGTCAGCAAGTGTATGACTTGATTGCACGCCATGATGTTATTTTAGTAGAAGATGATCCTTACGGGGAGTTGCGCTTCGAAGGGGAGCATTTGCCATATATTGGTGCAGGGAAAATGGAAAATAGCGTGCTGCTTGGCTCCTTCTCAAAAATCGTCACACCTGGGATGCGCCTTGGCTTTATTATTACGAAAAACAAGGAACTCTTACAGCATATCGAAACAGCAAAGCAAGCAACTGATTTGCATACAAATGTTTTCTCACAATATGTTATTGCAGATTATTTATTAAATAACGATTTGACACAGCATATTCAAAAAATTAAAGATTTATATAAAATGCAATCTGATACGATGCTACAGGCGATGACTACACATTTTCCAACACATGTGTCCTATACGAAACCCGAAGGTGGTATGTTCATTTGGGCAACGATGAATAACGGGCGCTCTGCACTCGATGTGTTTGAGAAAGCAATGGAGCAAAAAGTCGCTTTCGTGCCGGGTAACCCATTTTACGTTAATTCAGGCGATAATAACATCAATACAATGCGCTTAAACTATACAAATTCCACACCTGAAATTATTGAGGAAGGTATTAAGCGTTTGGCAAGTATTTTATAAAAGCGAGGGCGTGTGCCTCGCTTTTTTATATGCGCAGTTGCTTTTATTCTACGTTTTTAAGGATTTATTCTACGTTTCTAAAATCTTCACTGAAATGCAGTTGACATTCGGAAGCTTTTTCTCTATTATTGGATTAATTTACCGTTAAGGAGGAGATACCATGATACGACTTTTAACTGCTGCTGACCATGACATTTGCATGGAGCTCGTCCAACAACAGCCAGCCGAAAACCTTTTTATTATTGGAGATATTGAGGCTTTTGGTTATGACCAGCCCTTCCAAAAAATTTGGGGACAATTTGAAGAAGACAAGCTTATTGCCGTTCTACTAAAATATGAGAGCAATTATGTACCTTATGCACAAGGAGCTTTTGATGTAGAGGGATTTGCCGAAATTATTAATGCAGATGAAAAAATGACAGATTTATCTGGTCTAAAGCATATTATCGACCAGCTTGAACCCTTCATTGGCAAAGAGCTGTTCAAAAAACAGGAGCTCTATTATGCCAAATGCACAGCGTTGAAAAAAATTTATCCAGAACAAGATTTACAAGCTGTTGAAAAATTAACACGCGACACAATTGAAGAGAATGTCGCGCTTTTAAAAACCATCCCCGAATTCGCAGGTAGCCCAACCACTGTTGAAAGCAAGCTTCGTGTTTTGGAAAGCAACACAGGACGCACCTACTTTATGCGTGAGGGCGGGGTGATGGTATCATCCGCTTCTACAACTGCTGAAAATAGTCTATCTGCAATGGTTGTTGGCGTTGCTACACATGCAGACTACAAGAAAAAAGGCTACGCGACAAAATGTATGCAAAAGCTATGCGGTGAGCTGCTAGATGAGGGGAGATCACTCTGTCTATTTTATGATAACCCTGCTGCTGGTGCGATTTACAAGCGCTTAGGCTTTGAGGACATTGGCTTTTGGAACATGCTGCGCTACCAAAAATAAAAAGATGCATGGAATCAATTAAAGCAGATTCCGTGCATCTTTTCATCCTACACTCAACCATTGTACAACCGCCAACACAAGCCCGCCAACAATTGGGGCCATTCTTAATGTCGTATAGCCTGTCGACGTACTGTTCCATTTCTCTAACGGGTCTTGTGCAGGTGAGCCTAAATAAGTAATAAAACGATCCCATCGACTTTTTTTGTAGCTCGCAAGCTTCTCAGGGATTTGCACGTCAAATTGGTCGAGTTGCCGCTGCAATTCCTGCTTTTCCCCATTCACTATACAATCAAGGAACCAAGAAAGTTCAATTTACTTTTAGATTAACTATTCTTGTCTGCATAAGTAAAGCACTTTCCAAATAAGCGATTGGAAAGTGCTGATTTATTTTTTCTAATATGCTCTTGCAAACCAAACTGTATGCTGTGCTTGTTGCTCACAGCAAATACATGTCTCTTTTTGGACAGGTGGATGGAATGGGATATTGCGTGTTGTAAATTTCGTTTGTTCCTTTACTTTTTGCTCGCAATCTGTGCTGCCACACCAGCCTGCTAGCACCCAGCCAGGAATGTCGCTTGCTTCAATATGCTGCTGTAATTGTGCTAAAGAATCGATTGTCGTATGTGAATTCGCATCTCTAAACTGGCGAGCTTTTGTCAGCAAACGCCCTTGCATCACTTCAAGTTCTTCTTCAATAATAGTAAATAGCTCTGTTAAATTGACTGTTTTCTTTTCTTCTTCATCGCGTGCCTTGATGATTGCTTGTCCATTTTGATAATCGCGAGGTCCTAGCTCAACACGTAGTGCCGCACCTTTTTGTTCCCATTTATTAAACTTAAAGCCTGCTGTTTGGTCTGTATCGTCTAATTTCACACGAATGCCCTTTGCCTTTAAGTCTTGCTGAATTTCTTCCAGCTTCTCCAAAATTTCTGGATGTTTTTTAAACGGACCTACTGGCATTAACACAACCTGTGTTGGGGCAATTTTTGGCGGTAACACTAAGCCTTTATCGTCACCATGCACCATAATGACAGAGCCGATTAGTCGCGTCGATGTGCCCCATGATGTTGTATGGACATATTGATGCTCGTTATTTTTATTTAAATATTTAATATCAAAGGCCTCTGCAAACTTTGTTCCTAAATAGTGAGATGTACCTGCTTGCACTGCCTTGCCATCTTTCATCATCGCTTCAATTGAAAATGTATCAACAGCACCAGCGAAGCGCTCTGATATTGTTTTTGTGCCATCATAAACAGGGATTGCTAAAATATTTTCGACAACCTCTTTATAAATGGCAAGCATTTGCATCGTTTCATGGCGTGCTTCTTCTTCATTTTCGTGCGCTGTATGCCCTTCCTGCCATAAAAACTCAGATGTACGGATAAACGGTAATGTTTTCTTTTCCCATCTAAAAACATTGGCCCATTGATTGAGCAAGAGTGGTAAATCGCGATAGCTTTTCACCCATTTTGCATAGAGATGACCAATCATCGTTTCCGAAGTTGGGCGCAATGCTAAACGCTCCTCTAAAGGCTCTCCTGCCGCCTCCGTTACCCAAGGTAGCTCCGGTGAAAAACCTTCAATATGATCCTTCTCCTTTTGGAAAAATGATTCAGGGATTAACATCGGGAAATAAGCATTGCGATGCCCTGTTTCCTTAAATCGGCGATCCATCACTGCTTGAATATGCTCCCAAATTTCATAGCCATCTGGTCGAAACGTAATACAGCCGCGCACTGGCGTATAATCCATTAACTCCGCATCCTGAATCGTTTTCAAATACCATTTTGTAAATTCATTTTCTTGCTGCATCCCTCATGCACTCCTTTTAAATTGAAATAAAAAAGCATAAAGTCATCCTGAATTAGGACGTCTTTATGCATAGAAAACGTGGTACCACCTATTTTTAGCTTTAATTGCTTAAAGCCCTCTAGCGTTTTATAACGGTAACGAACCGGTAAATTCTCCGTAGTAGGTTTCAATAAAGAAGCGGTGATATAGCTCTCAGCAACTGCTATATTCTCTGTTTCACAATTCTTTATTTACTTGGCTACATCAACAAATTAAATATATTTTATATATCATAGCAAAAGCTCTCTATGTTTTCAATTAGCTATTAATAAAGCTTGAAGCTGCTGATAAGTTTGAGCTGATAATTGATAGAGTAGCCCCGTGTCTGATTGTTTTGTAAAGACGGATTCCCCCTCATTTAACCATAAATAATAGCGTTCTCCTTCCACATCGAATACATAGTCTGCATCATTAACTAACAGGTTGACAATCGCTGGCTCTTGTTGTGCTGTATTGATAGCTTCTACTAAGACAGCTGTCAATGCCTCATGCTGCATATTTAATGGCAGTGGCTTTGTGCCATTTAAAGTTGCTTCATCATGAATTGCGGAGAAATCAATCGTTGAAAACATCTCTCTTGTTAGTGTGACATTTTCTCCATTCGCTTCAAATTGTATATAATCTGCATTTTGTACAAGTGCCCATATATAGAAGGCAACCTTTTGCTGTGTTTCATCTCTTATAAGTGTTGGCATATGCACAATAATACCATAGGGCTGTTGCTTTGTTTGTAAGGCGAATGAATCAAAGCTTTCTTCACTTAATGCATAGCTCAAAATGCGTCCCACCCTGCTGTTGTCACCGACATAAGTGCCTCGCAAATCCAAAATACCCCCCTGTTCCACTGGAGAATATGCCGTGCGCTCCGTCCATGTGCCACTTGCCCATAATAATAATCCAACCATGATTATGCCAGCCATTGTTAATTGGGGCAGCCATGTACGTGCTTTCTTTTTCTTGTGCTGTAATAGCTCTGCCTCGAAAATACGGTTTAAGCTTGCTTTCACTTCTTCATGCATCGAATATCAAGCCTCCTAATTTCTTTTTCAATTGCTCCCGCGCACGCTTTAATCGCGTTTTCACTGTGCCTTCAGGTATTGTCAAAATCGCAGAAATTTCAGGAATCGAAAAATCCTCATAATAATACAGTACGATAATTTCTCGATAAATCGGCTTTAACTTTAAAATCGCCAATCCAAGCTGTGTCTCCGTATCCCTTTTTAAAGCACGTTGCTCAGGTGTATCCAAATGAAAGCTTTGCATAAGCACATGCTGCTTATACTTCCAGCTTCGCAAATAGTCGTAGCTACGATTAATCGTCATCCGAATTAAATAAGTTTTATAGGATGCCTCTGCACGAAAGGACTCTTCCTTCTCAACTGCCTTTTCACATACATCTTGCACAATATCCTGTGCCATTTCGCGATTTTTCACATACGTATAAGCGAGCTTTAACAACATTGTGTAATGTGTATGTATCGCTTGCTCTAGCGTTTCCTGCAAAATGCCGCCCCCTTTTCAAATTTATGTTTAGACGGCTAGCCCTAGCGAATAGTTTCAAATTTTTTTACGCATATCAAAAAGCTCACCACCCATAAAAGTCGGTAGCGAGCTTTACATCACGTCGAAGTGTGATTGTATCAGGAGTTTGAATTCCCTCTGATTGAAATTCTTTTCTGCCATTCATCCCCCCCTATGTGTGATGGACTTCTATATCTGTATCTGCCGCTACGCCTTCGCGCAAAAAACATTGTTGCTGTCGTTTCACTTTCGCACAGAAAATATTGCTGCTGTCGTTTCACTTTCGCACAGAAAATATTGTTGCTGCCGTTTCACTTTCGCACAAAAAAACATTGCTGCTGACGCTTCGCCTTCACACAGAAAATATTGCTGCTGACGCTTCGTCTTCACACAGAAAATATCTGCTTTCGGCACACTAAACATTGCTGCATCAAGTTAAACTTTTCAAATAGCGTAGCGGTAATTCCATACGTGCTGTTTTGTTCGGATCAACAATTTGGCTAATGCGTAGCTGCCCCGCAAGCGACAGTAGATGAATCGCTTCCGCATCCGTTAAAGCTGTTGATTGTTTAATAACATGTACCATATTTTTCGTCGCTATAACAGTTGCCTCATCCAATGTTTTCGCTGAAGCAATCATGCTAATTGTATTATCTTTAATGACATATGGTGTTGGTATAGTATGATTTTTCAAAACATGAACAGTTACCGTTACTTGGGCAGGCACCTCTCCACCACACACTGATACTTCACCATCACCCATTGCAGCATGGCAATCACCTAACGCTAATAATCCTCCCGCCACGTTCACCGGTAAATATAGCTTCGCCCCTTCTGTAATCACTGCCGTATCCATATTGCCGCCATGCGCATCAGGCACACCACAGCTAATCGCTCCTTGTGCTGGTGCTGTTCCGATTACACCAATCATTTTATTCACTGGAATTTTAATATCCTCTGTAAATTGCAGCTCCTCGTCAACAATGGGGACACGCTTAATTGTCATAGCATCTAGCTCGTCTCCTAAAACACCTAATTCGGGGCCTGTCATGAGCGTTACTGTGTCACCAATATCAATTTTATGAATTTCTACTTCTAATACGTCCCCAGGCTCAGCTCCTTCAATAAAAATAGGACCTGTCGCTGGATTAATTTTGTTCCAATCCAAAGCCTCTATTACTTGATCTTCACTTGTAATTTGATCTGTAAAGCAATCATATGTCTCAAACATAATCGTATCGCCACTTTTTGCAGTACAAGCAGGCTCGTTATCCGCACTCATTGCATAAATGGCATGTTCCTTTGAAATAAAGTGTTTCATTCGCAATCCCCTCCTATATGCAATCATAGCAAATTTTCTCACTATTCTGTAGATAATTAAGTGATAAGCATCGTTGTATAATTACATGAAAGGGGGCTAACACAATGAAAATAGAGAGAATGTTTGCGATTGTTGTTTTTTTATTGCATAAACGGCTTGTGTCTGCGGAGGAATTGGCTGAGAAATTAGAGGTCAGCAAACGGACTATTTATCGGGATATCGATTCATTATGCGCGGCAGGTGTTCCAATTATTTCATATCTCGGTAAGAACGGTGGCTTCACACTGTCTGAGCGCTATCAGCTTGATAAATTAACGTTTAGTGATACGGAAAAGAAATTAGTTATGGATAGCCTTACACTAGAACAAGAGCTTTTTGAAGGACGACAGCTTTCCACTTTACAGCAAAAGCTCGCCCTTTTTCAAGAGGCGCACCATACAAGCTTTACATTAGCTAGTGCAACATTACATCGAGATACTATCGAGCAAGAAACAAAAAATAAAATCCAACAACTTTTCACCTTTATCCAACAAGAACAAGCAATTGAAATTTCATATGTAGCCCAAAATGGTCATTTCACTACACGCACGGTTTTGCCTATCAAACTCCATTTGCAAAACGGTAGCTGGTATATAGAGGCCTTTTGCCAAATGCGCGAAGCTTATCGATTTTTCAAGCTAACACGTATTCGCAAAATGGAGACCGTCGATTCCTCTATAGACAAACCATTACACTCATCCCAAGCTGAAAGGCCCGCTCAATTAGAAAAAATCATTTTACAATTTTCCTTAAGCGAGCATGGCAAGCTGTATGATTTTTTCATCGAGGAGGAGCTCGTCATACAACAAGAGCATATTATTGCAACATTTTTCTACGATATAACAAATGATCTTCTTCCTTTTATTCGTATGTTCGGCAGCAAAGTAAAAATCCTTGCACCTGCTTGGCTTCAGCAAAAGCATCTGCAAGAAATTCAAAAGATTTTGGAAAGCTGACAGACTGTTGTCATATTATGTGCATTATACTGAGTGTAAACAAAGGAGGATTACATAATGAAAACATGGATAACAGAAAAACAAATTGTTGGGACAGGCATTCGCACAAATAATGCAACACCCGAAGAGATTGGACAGCTCTGGGAAAAGGTTACGGCAAGCGGCTTACAAGGAGATATTTTCGCTGTTTATCACAACTATGAAAGCGACTTTACTGGGGATTATGATTTATCTATTGGGACAGAGCAAAGTGCAACAAATGCTCTCACTATTCCTGCTGGACACTATGAGGTAATCAATGTTGACACATCTCAGCCGAATGCGGTCTTTCTCGCATGGACAACTATTTGGCAAAGCGATTTACCTAGAGCCTATCATACTGATTTTGAACACTATGCACAGGATGGTTCTGTAAAAATTTATTTATCTGTGGTGGATTAAAGGTGGAGCTTCCTATCTAGTGATTTCGAGTTAGCTATTAGAAACTTTGGAGATTCTATCAGTTAGTTTTGCCTTTCTAGCAGTAACTTCAAAATATATTCGTGCTTTTTGAATTATATCTGCGCTTCTCACGATATATCTGCGTTTTTTGAATTATATCTGCGCTTTTCATGATATATCGGCGCTTTTTGAATTATATCGGCGCTTTTTGAATTATATCTGCGCTTTCACAAATATATCAGCGAATTCCCCTATATCAGCAAATTGGCTGCCCCACTTATTCTGGGGCAGCCTCTTTCATACATTTACCTTCTTCTCCATCAAATTAATGCAGACACGTCATGATTTTGCTCAATTGAGAGCATTTCTGCATGCATCAATAATGCGGTTAATTGATGTCCTACTGCATCATGCATATCTCGCGCAATATTCGTCCGTTCCTCTGCTCGCACAACTTGCTCCTGCACCGCTTGTGCGCGCTTCAATAAGCGGTACTGTCCCAATAGTTCATCATATAAAATCTGCTTTTCACGGGTAGCCTGTACATAATGACGTAAGAAAACCGCCATACACATAATAATTATGACGAATAACGCCTCATGCAAAGCTAACTGCTGTATTGCAACAAGTGCAACCATTCCAAGCATTGAAATGCCTAGTAATCCAACATACGACCTTACCTTTAACAATAGCGCACTATCCACTAAAAAATAGGCGACTACTGGCAATACATATGTCATATTTACTGATAAAAATGCGCTACTAAACAGCAATAAAATAATACAGCCATACCTAACTGCGTGTCCTTTTTTCAAAATTGGGGTAAAAAAATACAGTGTCAGCACTCCTGCACTTATCAAAAAGGCGCCAGATGACATTTTTGCATGTATGAGAAATAGCGTAATTAGCAGCAATAATGCACTAATACGCCATGTGAAATAAGGCATCTTTATAAAATCCTTTCTATCAAGTTAAAAGCTGTCCGAATAGTCAGTTCCTCATCTCTGCTTCATACGTGCTACTAAAAAACCGCCTCTAAACGATTTAGGCTCATATGAAATAATAAAGGCGTTTGGCTCAAATTGCTCCACGATTTTGAACAGCTCTGTCTCGCGATTGCGCTTCGTTAAAATTTCATATTTATAGCGCTCACTATCTCGTCCTTCTCCAATAAAAGTTGTAACAGCAAAGCCCTCACTTCTTAAAAACTGAATAAGCTTTTCATTTCTTTGCTGTGTATTAATTGTCGTATAAACATAGCCGATTGCTAACTTGCGCTCAATTTTTGCCCCTAAAAAAATACCTAAGCCAAAACCAACGGCATACACAACCATTGCTAAAATGCTTTGGTCACCACTAAAAACTAGAGAAAGTCCAAAAACATAAATCAACATTTCAATCATACCGAAAATAGCTGCTAGAAAAGTTACGTTTTTCACTAAAAATATCGTACGCAATGTTAAAAATGGTACATAAATTAATTGCAAAATAATAATTAACACAATATTATTCATTATTTTCAGTCCTTTACTTAGGAAACTTTCTGCTATTGTATGGGTGAATTTGCTAAAAGTCAATTCATCCGAAAAACCGAAAGTTCCCTAAACGCTCATTGAGCATGAACTACTCCCTGTCAAGTAGACAATTAAATCCGCCCATTTGATTCGGGTGG